>JAKEHD010000180.1 GCA_022615215.1 Blastocatellia bacterium | reverse complement strand
ATAGCTGACGGCTGATAGCTGATAGCTGACGGCTGACGGCTGACGGCTGATAGCTGATAGCTCGTCTAGCTGTCGGATCGCTTCCCGCCGCGAGCGCCGAGCGCGCGGTCCAGGTTGAAAGCTGCGCTGATGAGAGAGAGATGCGTGAATGCTTGCGGGAAATTCCCTAATGCCTGGCCCCCCTGGCCCGTCTCCTCAGCGTAAAGGCCCAGGTGGTTGGCATAGCCGAGCATCTTCTCAAACACCAATCGCGCCTTATCGAGCCAGGCGCGGTCTGCGCGTCCCGCCCGCGTCATGGCTTCGACAAGCCAGAAGGTGCAGATGTTGAATGTGCCCTCTTCGCCCGCGAGTCCGTCTGCGTACTCTTTGATGTTGTAGCGATAGACCAGGCTGTTTGAAACCAGTCCGCCTTCGCCAGGCGGTTTATTGGTCGCTTCGAGGGTACTGAGCATCCTCGGATCGGTAGGCGAGAGGAAGAATACCAGCGACATAATCAGATTGGCGGCATCGAGCGAATCGCTGCCGTAGTGCTGCACGAATGCACGGCGCTCCTTGTTCCACCCCTTCGACATGATCTCTTCATATATCTGATCTCTGACCTTCAGCCATCGGTCGCGGTCGGCGGGGAATGATCGCTTGTCGGCCAATCGCAGGGCGCGGTCTACGGCCACCCAGCACATGACTTTCGAGTATACGAAGTGTTGTTGCCCGCCGCGAACTTCCCATATTCCCTCGTCGGTTCGTTGCCAGTTTTCGCAAACCCAGTTGACGAGCAGACGGAGCCGTATCCACAGGTCGTAAGAGATTGGGCTGCCGTACTTGTTATAGAGATAGATCGAATCCATCAACTCGCCGTAGATGTCGAGTTGCAATTGATCGTAGGCTCCATTTCCTATACGGACGGGGCTTGAGGCTTTGTAGCCTTCGAGGTGATCGAGCGTCTCTTCGATAAGTTCGTGCTGTCCTTGGATTCCATACATGATTTGCAGGGGAGATTTCTCAGGCAGCGGCGCGCTGGGGTCGAGGTCGTGACAGACGCTTTCCAACCAGCGCATGAAGTGTTCTGCTTCCTCTGTGAACCCTATGCGCAGCAGTCCGTAAAGGGTGAAGGCTGCGTCCCGAATCCAGGTGTAGCGATAGTCCCAGTTGCGCACGCCGCCCACATCTTCAGGGATGCTGCACGTGGGGGATGCCACAATCGCTCCCGACGGTTCGAAGGTGAGGAGTTTCAGCACGAGGGCCGAGCGGTATACCATCTCGCGCCAGCGGCCCGTGTACGTGCATTGCGATAGCCATGTGCGCCAGTACTGCACGGTTTTTCGGAATTGTTCTTCCGCCTCCTCTTCGGACAAGGATACGCCGCACCCTGTTCCAGGCTCGACCTCCTGGAACAGGAAGGTTGCCGTCTCCCCCTCCTTCAGGGTGAAATCTGCTATCACCCCGTTGCCGTCCCGCTCAAGGGGGATGCGGCTTGTAAGTGCGAGGCTGAGAGCCTGCGAATGGAAGCACGCGCCTCCGGCGAGTATCTCGGTCTGGTGTTCATCCCGTGCGTAATTGAAAGCCGGGCGGCATTCGAGTCTGAGCGGCATGACTCCATGAACGACGTTCACGCGGCGGACCAGTTGTCGGAACCCGAACTTTTTTGCCGCCGCGCCTACAGGCATGTAATCGGTGAGTTCCACGACTCCGTCGGGCGAGAAAAACCGCGAGACCAAAACATTCGTATCGGGCCAGTAGAACTGTTTATGAGTTACATGTTCGGTGGTGGGAGCGACACGGAATCGTCCTCCTTTTTTATCGTCGAGAATGGCCGCAAAGATGCTGGGAGAATCGAAGAACGGGAAACAGAACCAATCTATCGACCCATCTTTTCCCACAAGGGCTGTAGTGTGCATGTCGCCAATGATGCCGTAATTTTCAATCGGTTGATATGCCATAGCTTTGACCTGTCCTTGCTTGAAAGCAGTTATCCGCCGTAGCGGGTTAGCAGATAAAAAACGAGTGGCACAGTATATCACAGGTTTTAGATCGAGAGGCGGTCGTATTCGAAGATTGACCGGAAGGTCGAACGACCCATTTTCAAGAGGCGAAACCCGATAAATCGCGCGCCGATATTGTAGAGAAGAAAAAAGACTGATATAAATTGGGCGGCGTTTATCAGCTATCAGCTATCAGCTATCAGCTATCAGATTGAAACCTGAAGGCTGAAGGCTGAAGACTGATGGCTGATGCCGTGATAGCTCGGAGGAAGAACATGAGAGAACGAAAGATGGAGCACGAACTGGGACTTGATTTCCTGCGCGTGGTCGAGGCCGCCGCCATCGCTTCTGCGCACACCATGGGGCAGGGAGATCGCAAATACTCTGACCAGGTGGCAGTCGAAGCCATGCGCGATGTGATGGATACGCTGCCCATGCGCGGCGAGATAGTTATAGGTGAAGGCGAGCGCGACGAGGCTCCCATGCTCTACATAGGAGAAAAGGTCGGGCTTGGCTACAAAAACACGGCTTCCGGCGACGATAAGTTCCCCGAAGTCGACATAGCCGTAGACCCCCTCGAAGGCACCAATCTCTGCGCTATGGGTTCGGCCAACGCCATAGCCGTCATGGCCTGCGCGGAAAAGAACGGCCTCCTGCGCGCGCCCGATATCTACATGGAAAAACTCATCGTTGGCCCGTCCTCGAAAGGCGCTGTCCGTCTCGATGCGCCTGTAAAAGAGAACCTCGAAGCCATAGCCCGCCGCCTCGACCGCGATATAGAGGATCTGGTGGTCATAGTGCTCGACCGCCCGCGCCATAAAAAGCTCATAGACGACATACGCGAGGCGAAGGCGCGCATAAGGCTTATTACGGACGGCGATCTGTCGGCAGGCATTTCGGCTGCGGTCGCAGGCTCCGGCGTTCACGCTGTAATGGGCATAGGGGGAGCGCCCGAGGGCGTACTCACGGCTGCGGCCATGAAGTGCCTGAACGGACAGATACTGGCTCGCTTCGTGCTCAAGGAACAACTCGAAGACCAGGAAGACCGCAGCAGGATTCCCGAAGGCGTGGTCGACCGCATGCGAGAGATGGGCATAGAGGATCCGAGGCGCATATACGACACGGACGACCTCGCGCCGGGCAAGCATATAATCTTCGCGGCAACGGGCGTAACAGACGGGACGATTCTCAGGGGCGTGCGCTTCTTCGGCACGGGCACACGCACGCATTCGATAATCATGGCGAGCGAGCGCGATAAATTCGTGCGCTTTATAGACACGGTTCACGTCGAAGGCGGTCCCGACACCGTTGTGAGGTTCTGACTGCTGAATGATGAATGATGAGCACATCAAGCTGTCATTTATCTCTTTGAGATGAAACGGAGCAACTCGAAAATCGCGGTCCTGACTTACGCGGCGCTGCTCGCGCTTGCGCTCCTTTGGGTGGGCGGAGCGGTCTCTGCTCCGTTGTTTGAGTCGGCCCCTGCGCACGGTAAGAAAGAAATCTTTATGTCGAAAGGGTCTCTTTCGATCTCGCCCGTTTACTATGTCTACTCGCAGGTCTGCCATCAAATCGCCGAAAGATCGTTTTTTCTGGCGGGGCAACCCCTGGCCGTCTGTGCGCGCTGTATGGGAATCTACACAGGGGGGTTGGCGGCATTGATTCTTTACCCGCTCGCGCGCTCCATCAAGCGCACGGATGCGCCGCGGCGGCTCTGGTTCGTCGTTGCGCTCATTCCTATGGCGGTCGATTTTGCGGGCAACTACGCAGGTTTATTTGAAAACACGCTTGCATCGAGAGCTATTACGGGACTGATCGCGGGCGCGGGCGCGGCCTTTTACATTCTGCCCGGACTGGTATCGGCCGCCCTCGGATGGTTCGGGCGCAGCAATGAAGTGATGCGTAGTGATGCGTGAGGGAAGCAGGGGAGCGATTCGTGCATGATGAAGGCCGCGGTAGTCTTAAGACTGCGGTGAAGGATGAAAACCGGAGTGAAGCTATCTCGTCATCCTT
>JAKEHD010000179.1 GCA_022615215.1 Blastocatellia bacterium | reverse complement strand
TCAGCTATCAGCTATCAGCTATCAGCTATCAGCTATCAGCCTCAAGCCCTTCCTCACGGTCGGGCTACTGAACCACTGATTACACAGATTTCTCAGATATTTTTTGTGCTATCTGTGTTATCTGTGGTTGAATACTTGCCCTGACGGCTGACGGCTGAAGACTGATAGCTGACGGCTGAAGACTGAGGGCTGAAGACTGAAAATAGTCCTTCCATCGAACACGCTCATAGTGCTGTGCGGGCCTGCCGGGTGCGGCAAATCGACCTTCGCGGCCCGTCATTTCCTGCCGACTCAAATAGTATCTTCCGACGATTGCCGCGCCCGCCTGTCAGATGACCCGACCGATCAGAGGGTGTCTGAGCACGCTTTCGAACTGATGCATTTCGTGATCAAAAAGAGATTGTTGATCGGACGGCTGACCGTAGCCGATGCCATGCACCTTGAGAGCGAATATCGCAGGCGCTTGATAAGGATAGCCCGCTGGTACGGATTCAACGCAGCCCTGCTGGTTTTCGACATATCGCTTGAGACCTGCCTTGCGCGAAACGCCGCCCGTTCGCGCGTCGTCCCCGAAGAGATACTCCTCAGGCAGTACGCCATGTTTGAAAACGCGCGGCGCTCGATAGATCGAGACGGATTCGATTATACATTCGTGCTTGATGAAGCGTCTCAAGGGTCGGTGAAACTCGAAATCCGCAGTGTGCGTGATGCTTTCTGAGCAGGGGTGAAAAGATGTAGGGGTGCGGGGGTGCAGGGGTGCAGGGGTGATCGGGTTCTGGCTTCACTGCCCCTATGTCTCCTCCGCTCCCCTGCTCCCCTGCTCCTCCGCTCCCCCGCTCCCCTGCTCCTCTGCACTCCTGCTTTCCCCACGCATCTTCCTTTCAGCACTTGATCCTGAGCCGTTTCAGAAACTGACGGTCGTCGTCTGTGAATCCATCCATCGTTCTTTTTTTACCAGTGCCGGGCCGCGCGCTTCTTTTGTCCGCCGCCGGATTTGCTTCGAGTATCAGAAAGACCTCGTATCCCGAATTCTTTATGGCCGTCATGACAGACGCGATTCGGGGAGAGGCGGTCACGGTTTCATTGATGACGTCACCCAGCTCCTGTAGTAATCCTTTGACCTTCTCGTCCACCTTGTTATCCTTTCCGTTTTATCAGTGGAGATGTCAAATCAACGGATGCTGCGCCCTGATGCTAAGGGATAAAAACCCCGCCTGTCAACGCAACGAGTTCCAATACAACTTGACACAACTTTGTTATTGCATACTATAAGTAACAGCCCATAATTGCTGACGCGAGGAGGTATGCAGCATGTCGCTAAATCAAGTTAAAAAGATTTTAGGGGAGCCGTATTATCAGAGCGAAGGGTGCCTTCTTTATAACCTGGATTGTCTACAAGCCATGCAAAGGTTGCAAAATGAATTTGTCAACCTGACTCTGACCAGCCCGCCCTATAATATAGGGAAAGAGTATGAAACTCCCAAGCCTCTGGAAGAGTTCCTGAGTTGGTGCGAAAAATGGATAGCCGACATTTATCGCATAACCAGGAGCAATGGCGCTTTCTGGCTCAACCTCGGTTATTTGAGTATTCCCGGCCGCGCGAAAGCGATTCCAATTCCATATATACTTTGGGATAGAGTGCCTTTTTATCTCGTGCAGGAAGTAGTATGGAATTATGGAGCAGGTATTGCAGGGAAGAGATTTTTCTCTCCGAGAAATGAAAAATTTCTCTGGTACGTCAAAGATGAGAATGAATATACCTTCAATCTCGATGATGTGAGAGACCCGGATGTGAAATACCCGAATCAGAAAAAGAATGGCAAAATAAAGGTCAACCCTTTGGGTAAGAACCCTACCGACGTTTGGCAACTTCCAAAAGTCACATCCGGAAGAAACAGATCATCGAAAGAGCGCACCCCCCATCCGGCTCAGTTCCCCATAGCCGTTGTAGAGCGCATCATCAGAGCATCATCCAATCCCGGAGAAATCGTTCTCGACCCATTCATCGGCTCAGGCTCTACTGCGATTGCCGCTCTGGATTTGCAAAGACCTGTTATCGGGTTCGAACTGAAAGAAGATTACTGCCGTGTGGCTGCAAAGCGCATAAAAGATTTCCTGGAATTAAAGCAAATAAGAAAAGCACAAGGGCGTTTATTCGTACAAGAACCCACACCTTCACAAACCTCGATTTATGATAAGGAAGGAAGCTGATTGCTCAATTCAATACCCCCTCGCTTTGACCCGCTCTTGAAACTTCTGAAGCAAGCTGTTTTCCCCCGTGTAATCGAGCAATTCGTGAATCGTTGTGATATTCTCGCTTGCGAAAATCCGTGCTGTTTTTGGACCGACGCCCTCTATCAGGGCTACAGGAGCATTGAGGCGATAATCTCCTTCTATCTCAACAAGCTTATGTTGATAAACCTCATTCGATAGAGAAGCGGCCTGCCCTGTAGGTGATCTTTGCGGTTTCCAATCAGAGGCGTCTATCCATCCGAATCGCAACAATGTCAAAGTCTTCTCGTAAAAATTTGCTGTAATGTAGTAGCCCGATTTTTCCGCCTTCGAGATACTGGATGAATCCATCGGTTTCTGGCCGTAGCTGCGATTTCCAAAGACCTTCGTGCCCAACTGCCCGGACGTTTTCATCTCGATCGAGAAGCGAGAGTCGGGTATTTTATTCAGACTCTCATTATATCCAAAAACGATGAAAACGATAGAAATCTTTTCTTGTTCGATAACTGAAAATCCGTTATTATGTCTTTGCTTGTAAAGCTCTTTGAAACTCTAATTAGGGAGTTGTTGAAGGAAGTCTTCAACGTAAAAATTAGAACGCATAAGAAATAAGCAAGTTTGACATGAATCAAAGATAGACGTTCTATCTTCGTGTTAAATGGGTTGTTTATGATTTGATTTCTAAAATCAGGGTTGGAAACGGGAAAGCCCAAATCCAGCAAGATCATAAACAAAAGTCTCTTTGGAGAGACTGGCGGGAGCCTATAGTCCCCGTTCACCTTTACCTTTGAATTGGAATATATTTCCATATTTAGAGGAACTATGTATACAATGTCCTTCTCATCTTTGCTTTCAGCGCCGCGCCACTCGGATGGGAACCGCGACTGCAATTCTCTCACAAACAGCTTTTCAAAAAAATATCCTGTTATCGTAGCCGGAAGGTTCATTCGATCGAGACGAATTGCGGTTTTGCCCCTTCCTATTTTCGTTGACCACAAAGTATCCCAACTGGCCAGAGCGGCTTCCTCAATGACTTCGAGGCCGAGAGGATGTTGCCTTATAAGCCCCTTTGTTTTCGCTCCCCACTTTTCAATCGGAAGCCCCTCATAAGGCGATGCCATCACTCCACCCCTTCCATCACATCGCTTAAAGATACCCCTAGCGCCCTGGCTATTCTGGCAATAGAAATAAGAGAAGGGTTTCTTTCACCTCTTTCAACGCCGCTTACGTAGGTGCGGTGTAACTCGGCCAACTCCGCCAATTTCTCTTGTGAAAGCCCCGCCGCCTTTCTAAGTTCACGTATTCGGTCCCCGAATTTTTCGAGCGTGGATTTTGCCGGCATAAGCAGAAATTACCCGTCATGCTGTCTATAAGTCTACATACTATGAGTTACAGTTTGAGAACGCCTCCGTTTGAGAACGCCTATATCTTCGCGCCAAATCTTTGATCTCACACCCGTTATTGCCTCAACGCGAAACGTCTACTTTCCAAATAGCAGGCAATTCCACTCATGGCTTTATCAGTGAGCGGGCAATGATCATAAAACTACTCTTGCGGACCTGGCCTCGATTATGTTAGTAAATACTTACTTAGTTTTAAGGAGAACCGGAATGGTATTGGCACAGGTGAGTAAAGCCCGGTCGACGAGGATGTCAGCCGAGCAGAGGCGGCAACAGATAGTCAACGTGTCGGCGGCGCTCTTTTCCGAAAAAGGGTTCAACGGCACCACCACCAGAGAGATAGCCGACCGCGCGGGTGTGAGCGAGGCGATCATATTTCGCCATTTCCCGAACAAACAGGCGCTCTATTCGGCGATAATAGATTACAAGACCCGCCAGAGCGGAAAGCGAATAAAAGAGCACTTGAAGGACGCGGCCCGCCGCAAGGACGACCGCGCTTTCTTCGGGGCGCTCGCGCTTGATCTGATGGAAATGCACATGAAAGACCACACCCTTATGAGGTTGCTGATGTTCAGCGCGCTCGAAGGGCATGAGTTGTCGGAGATGTTTTTTCAATCGACTGTGCGCGACGTGCGCGATTACGTCCGCCGCTACATCAAACAGCGCATCTCGGACGGCGCGTTCCGCGAAATCGATCCGGTGGTCTGCGCTCGCGGCTTCGTCGGGATGATATTCGTCCACGCGCAGATTCGCGTGCTTTACAAAGGCACATCCTGCGATGACGTGAAGCTATCCAACCGGCAGATCGCCGACCGCCTCGTCGATCTATTCCTGAATGGCGCTTGTAAAAAAGGTCAATCCACATAGGATTCAAACACTCCGTCTTACCGGGACTCCTGAAGAGACGAGGCAGTAGATACGGGCAATGATTATGAGCAATATGAGAAACGTAATGGCCGCGCTGATTATCGTATCGGCGAGCATGTTTGCAGCCTGTTCGGGCAACAAACAGGAAGCCAAAGCAGGCACAGGGAACGCGGAGGCTGCACGACCGGTGGAGGTCTCGACCGCTACCGTCATAGAACGCAACGCGCCGCGCGCCATAGAGGTGGTCGGCTCGTTCGAGGCCGACGACGAAGTCACTCTATCGAGCCAGGCGGCTGGCACGCTCGTTGATATAGAGGTCGACGTGGGAACGCCTGTTCGCAAGGGGCAGGCGATAGGCCGCATAGATGCGCGCGAACTGAAGCTCAAGGTCGAGCAGGCCGAAGCAAATCTGCGTCAGGCCGAAGCCCGCCTCGGCATCAAAGATGGAGGACGCATCGATCCCGAAAAACAGCCCGATGTGCGTCAGGCAAAAGCGGCCCTTGAGCGCGCGCGATATGACTGGCGCGCGGCCGAGAGCCTCGTCGAGCAGGGCGATGTATCCCGCCAGCAATACGACGTTGCGCAGAAGGCTTTCGAGCAGGCCGAGGCGCGTTATCAGGCCGCGCTCGAAAACGTCCGCAATCTCGAAGCCGTCATCGAAGAGAAACGCGCCGCTCTCGCGCTCTCGAAAAAACAGCTATCGGACACGACGGTCATCTCTCCCCTGAGCGGCGTGGTCAAACAGAAGATCGCTTCGCGCGGCGAATACCTCAAGGCAGGCGACCCCATAGCCATCATAGTTCGCATAAACCCGCTCCGGCTCAAGCTTGAAGTTCCCGAATCATTCGCCGCAAACATCAATCGGGGTCAGGCCGTCACGCTCAAGGTCGATTCATTCCCCGACCGCGAGTTTCAGGGGAAAATAAAACGCATAAACCCCTCGCTCAATGAGCAGAACCGCTCGCTCGAAGCCCTCGCCGAAGTCGCAAACAGTAACGGGATGCTGCGTCCGGGGATGTTCGCGCGCGCTTCCGTAGTGTCGGACGCGACGGACGGGCTGCTCATGGTCCCTGAAAAAGCCCTCGTGTCGCTCGCGGGGGTCAACAAGGTCTTCGTGGTCGAGGGTGACCGCGCTATCGAACGTCAGGTGAAGATAGGCGCGCGGGACGGCTCTATGGTAGAAATAGTAGAAGGCGTCCGATCGGGCGAGCGCGTGATAACGAGCAACACAGACAAGTTGCACGACGGCGCATCCGTAAAGGAAGCAGGGGAGCAGGGGAGCGGGGGTGCCGCAGGAGCAGGGGTCAGAAGATCAACCACAGATTACGCAGATAGCACAGTCGTCAGCCCTCAGCCGTCAGCCGTCAGGGCAAGTATTCAACCACAGATAAC
>JAKEHD010000178.1 GCA_022615215.1 Blastocatellia bacterium | reverse complement strand
TCACCTCTACTTACCCTGGAACAGCTTGAGAAATTTGCGATCGAACAGGCCTTACGGATGGCTGAAGGAAACAAAACCAAAGCATCAGAAATGCTTGGTATCTCGCGGGATTCGCTTTATAGAAAGATCCATCAATAGTGGATGAATAGTCATCGCCTCGGCGCGGCGCGCGGCTTCTTCTGATAGAAGCAGACCATCTTCCGCGATGATGCCTGTGAAGTAATCGAGCGGCGTCGGCTCGAAGTAGTAATTCAAGACCGTGACCTGAGAGGGCGCATCCGGCCAGAGTTCTTCGGCGCTTCGACGTTCGCCTGCGGCTGAGATTATTTCGGCTGCGTTGATGAATTTCGAAGTGTCCGCGATGGCGTAAACCGCCAGACCTCGCTCGCGCGCCGCAAGCGCGATCATCCGGGTTCCGATCTTGTTTACAACACACTCAGGCGTGACCTTATCTGCGCCGAGTAAAACCATACGGGCGCGGTCCATCACAAAGGCCGCCGCCGCGTCGGCTATGACTGAAACATTTATGCCCTCGCGCACAAGCTCTGAGGCAAGGGTGCGGCCTTCAAGCAAAGGGCGGCTTTCAGTCGCGAAAACGTCGAAGCGCGTTCCTCGGCTACGGGCGCAAGTGAAAGCGCCGAGCACGGTCGAGCTTCGAGAGTGAGTCAGGACAACCGCGCCGTTCTTTATCAGATCGGCGGCGCGCGATGCCGCATCCCCGGTTGCACGTTCTGCTTCGCTGATGAAGCCTTCGGCCGCTTCCGCAGCAGAGACCGTCGCCCTGTCGGGGTTTGCGAGGGCTGCCGAAATCGCCTTGCTTGCAAGGTTGGTCAGGGGGGCCATAAACGGCTGCGCGCGAACAAGGGCGATTCCGGTTTCAATCACGAGCAGTCGCGCCTCTTCAGCGTCCGTGATTTCTTCGGCGTCGAGCAAAGAGAAGACTTCGGCTGAAGAGCGAAGTATTTCGGCCGCGCCCGACTGGTTGTCGGAGGCGATACGCTGCACTGCCGCTGTCACCTGCGGCAATCGCGCCAGCCCCTCGATGCGCTTCATTTCCGGCCTCTGTGAGATTTAGGAATTATCGGCATGACTGCGCGAAGTATAGCACAACCTGGAGAATTTGGACCTCTAGGCTTACGCCGCATACTCGCTCTATTCCACTTTGAGGAACTGCACCGAGCCGTCAGGGGTTGCGTCTGCAAAATAGAGTTCGACCACAAGATTTGGAAACCGCTCCTGGAGCCTGATTCGCGCCTTTCGCAGGTTCGCGAACTGCTTTTGATTTATGTCAGGTTCAGGGAAATAGAACTGGACCTGCTCCTTGAAAAAGAGGCAGTCGTAATGACCAATGAAAATCACCCTTCGCGGCCTGTTCCGCTCGATGTGAAACGACAGGCTTTGCAGGCTGACACGGAAATACTTCGACATCATAGCTTCCATCGTCAGGAAATGGCCGCCGCCCGGAATCGAAAGCAATGCATATAATCCCACCTTCAATCCTTTGGTCAGGAACTCGTGAAAGCTGCGCTGAAACCTGTGATCGCTGCAATGCAGGACGACCGCATCGGCGGCCATAGATATAAGGAAATCTTCCTTGTCTTCCGGATTGATTCGGGAACGGTATATAGCCCTGTCTGTCATAACGCGGGCCTTCAATCAGAGGCGTCCCGGCGATCCATCATAGACGAACCGCCGGGACGCCGGATGCCTTGTAGTCAGCCTTTATCAAAAGTCAATCGATCTAACAGGAACGGCTCAAATCATTCCGCCTCCTGATTTCCACTATCGAGCCGCGCGTGTTCGCCTTTATCGGCTTTGGCCTCCGCAGGGTGAGCAGCCTCTACGGCTTTCGAATCAATGCCGAGTTGCGAAATCAGATTGGGCACATTCAATCCGAGAGCTTCGAGTTGCTGAAGCAAGCCGAAGATCACCGAAGGCGCTGTGGAAGCGAACCTTCCGACTCCGCTCTGGCCCTGGCTGTTGCTGTTGCCCTGCTCGATGACGACTACCTTGTCGATGTTACCGAGCGGGGCGGCTACTGCGCCGAATATAGGGGCCGTCGATTGAATGATCGAAGGCAACTTCTCAAGCACGGTCTGAAGCCTCGCCGCTTCGTTGAACTCTTTCCACGCATCGGCTTTCTTTAGGATAGCCGTTGCTTCTGCAAGACCCTGCGCTTCGATGGCTTTCGCCTGGGCAAGACCTATGGCTTCGATCTTCGCGGCCTCGGCTTTACCTTCGGCCTCGACGGCAGAGGCGCGGCCCGCGCCCTCTTTCCTGAGCCGTTCCTGTTCGGCCTCGGCTATGGCGATGAGCGACGCCTTTCTGCCCTCGGCTTCGAGTATGACGGACTGCTTGGCGGCTTCAGCCTTGAGTACGGCGGCCGTGCGCGCGGCATCCGCAGGTTTCACTACGGTCGCCTCAAGCTCTTTCTCGCGCCGCAGTATCTCCTGCTCCTGAACGGCGATCTGCTCTTGCGTGCGTATCCTCTCAATGCGAACCTCTTCGGCCACGACCGATTGCCTCGCTTTGGCGGATGAAAGCGGGCCGGACTGTTCGGATGTGGCGCGCTCCTTTTCGACTTCGGCTCGATACTGAGCTTTCTTTACCTCCATGTCGCGCTGCGCCTGAGCGATGTTGGCCTCGGAATCGAGCTTGACTTTTTCTCCTTCCTGCATGGCGAGGCTCGATAGTTTCTTCGAATCGCGCGTGGCTTCCGCTTCGCCTATCTGCGCATCGCGTTTGACCTCCGCCGTTCGCCGTTTGCCTAGAGCGTCGAGATAACCCTCTTCATCGCTGATCTCCTGTATGGTCAGCACGTCTACGCCTATGCCCATGCGCTCAAGATCGGTCGCCGCTTCGCTCGTCAATTTCTGAGCAAAGCTCTGACGGTCGTTGTTGATCTCTTCGACGGTCAGCGTGCCGAGTATGGCGCGCAGGTGGCCTTCGAGTGTTTGAAAGATGACCTGTTGCACCTGGCTCGGCGGCATGGTGAGGAATCGTTCGGCTGCCGCCTGAAGGGAAACTTCATCGCCCTTGATCTTGACGTTTGCAACCGCCTTGACCGAAACCGGCACGCCCATGAGCGTGTACGCGCGACGAATTTCGAGCGGCAACGTCATGACGTTCAGTTCCAGGTAATCGACCTTTTCAAGCAGCGGGATTCTTAGCCCCGCGCCTCCCTTGATCAGACGGTAGCCCACTGTGCGACCATCGGGCAGACGCCGCTTGCGCCCGGAAAATACGGCCGCCTCGTTCGGCGGAACCTTGATGTAGTTCTTGCTGATGACGTAAAGGGCGATCAGGAACACGAATAAAATCGCCCCAATGCCACCCAGAATGTAAGGATCGTCAAAAGGCATATCGTTATCCTCCTGTTCTTATCTCTCCGAAGTGAATAAAAACCGCCCTCTGCCTTCATCCTCCGCCGAGCAGGGGCTTACGATCACGCTCTCGCCTGCGATCTCTTCGATTCTCACAGTCGAGTTGTAAGGGATTTCGGTTTCGTCTCTTGAGCGTGCGATCTTTTCGACCATGCTTTCACCGACAACGCAACGTATCTGGCCGATGCCTCCCGCCGGAATGCCGACGATCACATGGGCCGTCATCCCGACAAGATCGGAAGAAGCGATCATGCTGGTCGCTTGCTGTTTGTAGAGAAAGCTCGCAAAAAAGTAGACCAGAGCGCCGAGCGCCACTCCTCCCACAAGCCCGAACAGCGAACTGAGCAAGGTTCCAAAACCAAGCTTTATACCTATGGCTCCGAACCCGCCGAATGCGGTGATGAAGACGGTGATAACCCGTAGGCTAAAGAAGCTCGGCCCGCCATCGCCAATTTCATGGCTCACGTCGTGATCCACATCATGATCGAAGTCGGCGCTGTGGTCGAGATCGGCGTCGTGACCGAAATCGAAATGCCCGAATATCTCTCCGAACAGAAGCGATATCAACACGAAGAGAAAGCCTATCGCCGCCAGAGCGAGAAACACCGTGAGAGCGTTTATTTGTGAAAACCATTCCCACATCTCTTTTGCTCCAAACGTCGGCTATGACGTAAGCCGATTTTCAAACCTGACCTTGAAAAAACGAATGTGGCGAGATTGTATCACCGTCCGGGACCAACGAGAAGAGGAGACCATACGAGTGAGGATTGGCGCAATAGAGTTTCGATGTTACTGTCGCGCAATTATCACTGGATGCTGTCTGTCCATTCGGGCCGACGCCGCTCAATCAACCTCGTATAGCTTTACTATTTTATAGGTGGTCGTGCGTTCGGCAGGGATGCGTCCGAGCGCGCGTATGCGATGCCTGAACTCTTCGGGCGACAAATACTGACCGGCGGTCGCGCCCGCGAGCCGTGATATGTTTTCATCCATCAGCGTGCCCCCGTAATCGTTAGCGCCCGCCCGAAAACAGCCTTGCGCCATATCTTGCGACATCTTCACCCAGGACACCTGTATGTTGTCTATCCAACCATCGAGCATCAAACGCGAGAGCGCATGTACCTTCAG
>JAKEHD010000018.1 GCA_022615215.1 Blastocatellia bacterium | reverse complement strand
CTCCAAATAGGTTGCGGCGCTGAAAAAGGTTCATTTTATCCCGCGCGTAGTATATATCTCCGCTCAAAATTGTCATTTCATCCCGCGCGCAGTATATATCAATCGCTCGCTGCCTGCATCTGCCGCGAGATGGCGGTGGGGAGTTTTATGGTGAAGTTTGCGCCTTCGCCCAGGCGGCTTTCGACGAATATGCGCCCGCCGTGTTCCTGGATTATTCCATAGGAGAGCGCAAGGCCGAGACCGGTTCCCTGGCCCACCTCTTTCGTCGTGAAGAACGGATCGTATATGCGGGCGATGTTTTCAGGCGCGATGCCTGTGCCTGTATCGCGGAAATCCACGACGAGCGACGTGTCGACCAGACGGGTATGAATCATTAGCCGCCCTCCCGAAGGCATGGCGTCGCGCGCGTTCAATATCATGTTCATGAAGACCTGCTGAAGCTTGGACGGGCTGCCGTAGGCTGCCGGGAGGTCTTCTCCGTAGTGGCGCACGATCTCGATTCTAGTATTGTGGATTTGCGGTTCGAGTAGCTGGAGGGTATCTTCGAGCACCGAATTGAGGTTCGTCTCCTGGAATTTGGTGTCGCCTGTGCGAGAGAAGTTCAGAAGGTTGTTGACTATCCCCGAAGCGCGCAGGGTTTGATGGCGTATCTTTTCAAGCAGCGTGTACTTGGGGTCGCTTTCGGAAACCTGTTGAAGCAGCATCTGCGCGTAAGAAGAGATGCCCGTGAGCGGAGTATTGACTTCGTGGGCCACGCCTGCGGCCAGGAGTCCTATCGATGAAAGCTTTTCGCGTTCGAGGAGTTGCTGCTCCAACTGCACGCGCTCGGTGACGTTCTCGAATACCACGAGCGTGCCGGTCACGACTCCGCGCGCGGCCTCGAAGGGCGCGAGCGATATGTTCAGGGTAAGAGGTCGTCCGTCTTCGGTCGAAGCATTATACTTGTAAATGTGGTGCGTCTCGCTTATGGCCCAGCCGTCTTGCCCGATAACATATTGTATGGTCTCTATCAGGTCACGGTCGAATACTTCGTCGATATTGCGGTCAATCGCCCGCTCGCGCGTGATGCCCAATATCTCTTCGAGCGCGCTGTTCCAGGTCGTGATTCGCCCGTTGGAATCTATCACGAGTATGCCGACGTTGACGCTTTCGATGATGCTTTCGGAAAACTCTTTGAGTAGAGCCATCTCTTCGGCTTTTTCCAACTCCGAGCGGTATAGCAGGCTGTTGTCTATGGCGACCGCAACGTAACCCGACAAGGCCCTGAGAAGGTCGGTGTCTTCGCTCGTGAGAAACGCGCCCGAAGTTTCCCGCCCGACCCCTATGATGGCCACCATACGGTCCCGCACCACACAGGGAACATAGTAATAGAGTTCGCCTTGAGCCAGCAGCTTGCCGTCCGAAGGCGGAACGTCGAATGGAGAGGCATCTTTCTCATCGTCCGCATGCGAAAGCGGGTAGGCGTCCGTATTCGCCTCTTTGCCGGGGTATTTCGCGTCCAGATCCAGCGCCGAGATGAATCCGCGCCCGATCGAACGGCTGCGAATTATATTTCTTATATTCTCCGGCAGATGGATTTCGCTCTCTATTCCCATCGCATGCGTCAGTCTGAAACCCGAAGGCGACCGTTTGTCTTCGATGAAGATAGCGACCTTGTCGACCGACAACATATTCGACAATCGCCGCACCAGCGAATCGAGCAGTTGCGGCAAGGCCGTCGTCTGAGAGAGCGTCCTGCCGAAGTCCTGAAGCCCCGCTCTCATAGTGTATCGCTCGCCGTAGAACCATCGGTCGGCCCATACCTGAAGCCTGTTTTTGATCGGCGTAAAGAGCACAGTCACAATCAGCATGCCTATGATGACTATTATTCGCGTGTTCCAGGAGTTCAGGTCTGCGGATTCCCAGATGAACTTGATCAGATCGCTTACACCGAGAAGCATCGCCATATAGAGCGCGGCGACCGCGATTATGGCCATCACATGCACGAAGCTGCGGCGCATTATGACGTCGACATCCATCAGCCGGTAACGGACTATCGAGTAACCGAATGACAGAGGAATCAGAATCAGAGGCACGTAAGAGAGCGTCTCTATAAGGGGGGCGACTGTGATATCGGGGATATAAGGAATGATGTTGGAAATGTAAGGAATTATATAGCCGACGGCGAAGGGCAATATCGACAGCCCGAGCCCCCAGACTATCCACTTGAGTTGCTGTCTGAGCAAGGTGTTTCTCGAACGGACGAAAGTCCGCACGAGCAGGGCGCTTCCTGCCAGGAAGAAAATCCCGTATTGCGCCAGTTCTATAGTATCCAGCCAGTTACGCGCCTGAACGAGCGAGACGCTCCCGTATATGGACGGTTTGTAATGCCAGAAGACTTCGGCAGCGATGAGCAATAGTGTTGGCGCGTAGATCGATGCGACCACCGGGCGGGCGCGCAGCGAAAGCCCTTTGCCCGAAGGGAAATTGGCGCAGAAATGGAGAAATAGCGGGGCCAGCAGCGCCAGACACGATGCGTCGAGCACCGATGCGAGCTTATCGATTCGATTGAAACTATTGGTCGAGGCGTAGAAATAGACCACGAACGAGATCAGTGACCAGGCGAAGAAGTGATAGGTCAGATGAGCGCGGCTCTGCTTGAATAAGACGAACAAACCTATCGCCAGATAAACCAGCCCGATGAACGCAAGGTAAAGTTCGCGGCTGAGATTCCGCCGCAGGGAAATGGTTTTGAAAGGGGCGTCGAAGAGCGGCTCCTCCATGCCCAGCATGCTCTGAATCAACGGATCCTGATGCTCGATGGCGTAAAGGGCGTCGTTTCCTATCCCCTGTCTTTCGAGGTAAAGCATGAGGGTTGCAATATTATTTACCTCTTCGTACATTCCCTGATACTGGACGAACCTGAGATAATCGCCAGGCTCTACAACTCTGTATAGGGGAGACTCAGGGCTTACGGCTTTGGCCTGTATGCCTTCGTCGGTCTCTATCCATTCGATGCCATCGTGGGGAATGGGCCTTGCGTTGAGGCGGTCGCGCAGGTTGAGCACACCGATGACGACGAGCACGAGAGTTATCGCCAGGATTGCGATAAGCTTTGTCTTGTTGAGCAGGTCTCTCATCATCCCAGTCCCATGCACGCGCTTTCACCGGAAGGCAAAATTATTCGGGCTAAGACAGTGCAACTTTTATTCCCCTACCCGCAAGAACCGGCATTCACTCCAAAAATAGCGTCTTTCGAGTAGTTTACAGGCACGATCACGTCTTCGATTTCCAAATTTTCGGAGATTTTCCAAAAATTCGGACGCCGGAGAAGCACTATTGTAGCCACTTATATTCTTATCTTACCGCTGGTTATATCGCTCAGTAAGATAGCCGCGTTTGAGCAAGCATTCTTCGCGCCGGTACAGTATGTTTCAACGACGTACTACTGCAATAGTTGCGCGCTACGCGCGCAAATCAGAAATTATAAAGACGAGCGGGAGCAAAAGTCTCAGGACAAAAGCTTCAGGACTGAAAGTCCCAAGACCGAGCTTGCAGACTGGCGCTTGGGAGAGTTGCCTTCCTACAAGCAAGCAGCATAGAGGCATTTCCCGCAACTCGTTCCACTGAGAAATCAGGCGTCGGATCAAAATCGAAGCGACACACCTATGCGAACCAATCTATAAAAGCGGCTCGCCACCAATTCCTGTCTTTCGTCAGCGATCGAAGCTTGCTGATCGAGCAGGTTGCGCAGGTCTACGATTGCCTGCCATTGTCCGGGCACAAACCCGATTTTCGGTAATTCCTGTATGAGCGAAATGCTAATATTCGGATCGTAAGTGGCGATCTGTCCCTCGAACGGGTCGATCGCAAAAACAGCGCGCTCCGGCGCTATCCTGAGCACAGTAGAGACTCGCGTGCCTGTGCGTATGAAGTTGGCATCTATTTTGGCCGAGAAGACATGAAACGCGCTGTTATCGAACATATTGCCGGGTTCGGTTATGCCTCGCGCTTCCATGCGCTGGCCCTCGCCGAAGGCATATCCGACCGAGCCATCGATAACGTGATTTACTCGCCTGTGATAGACCACGCGGACTCCGCGCGACCGCCCCGATAGCTCTTCGTTGCGCAGCAAGGGCCGTGAGCCGTCGTGTTCTACGGGAACGGCCAGAAGCCCGACGCCGTGACCGGAGACGGTATCGAAGAAGGCCATCAACTCGACCGACGACTTGTCGGAAAGTATCTGCTCGCCGCCGAACTGCAAACGGTAACTGCGGTCCATTATGGGTTCGCCATCCGGCGCGAGCGCGACCGCTTTAGGCTCGGAAAAGATTATCTCGCCCGATTCAAGATTGACTTTCGATTGCCGGTCGACGGAAGAACCGGGAGCTATACCTGCAAACAGGCGCGTGCGCGGGCCCGCGTCCAACGCTATTCCTAGTCTCGGCAGCACGCTCGTGCCCGAAGCGCCCTCTGTAAACCGGGCGAACTCAAGCCCGTAAACGACCAGCACCGGACCTGACACCTGCCATGTATCGCTTGCTGAAATCGAAAACTGACCGAGCGCAGGCGTTGCCCCGCGCCGTGAGAATGTGAACCGCCCGTATCCGAGCGCGACGGCAAAGCGATGGCGGTTGCCTACGTGTGCGGTGGTCAGCGCCATCAAGCTCTGAGGCGCTCCCTCGCCATAACCGGCCTGCCCGCTGACGACCAGATTCGCCGACCGCCCGAGTTGTTCCGACAGGGCGAAATTCGCGCCGACGAACGAACGGCTCTCGCCTGCGACATTGGGCGCGACCTGGCTGAAGGCGTGGACGTAACCGTGTATCTCAGGCGTGCGGTCTGTCAATGCTATAGTGGTATCGTCGCTATCGGTCGCGAGAGGGTCTTTCTTCAATTCTTCGTAGTGGAATATCATGCCCCGCGCTCCGCGCGCGGCATACTTCGAATTGGGATTGAGTTTGATCTCTTCGGCGAGCGTGCCCACACGTCGCAGGAATATGGAATCGAACACGGTGACTTTGTTGGGCTGGACGCCTGCGGAAAACTCGACCGGATCGAACCCGGCAGCCTCGGCCTTCAGGCGATAACGGCCGGGGATTATGCCCGATGCGATGAATTTCCCGTTGCTATCGGTGCTGGCATGTTTGATTACTTTCTCGGGTTTTGATTCTTCGGATTCGGCCAGCACGAAGACTGCCGCGCCGACAAGCGGATTGCCGAGACCGTCCTTGACGAATCCCCGGATGGAACCCTTTCCTGTTGCCGCCTGCGCCTCTGGAAGACTTATAAAGACGACCGTTCCGATTAGGATCAGCACCCACGATTTTATCGCTTGTTTCATACGTCACCTGTTGAATTTTATAGAAGCAGAGATTTCACGCTGTAGAATTCATAATTCTACCACCTGTCTTTATAGTGTCAAGCGCACCCGTCTGCCTCAACCATCCGGCAAGCCGGCGGAAAGCGCGCGCCCGGTGGCTCATTTCGGCCTTTTCTACAGGCGTCAACTCTGCAAAGGTTTTTTCGAGAGGAGGATAGTAGAAGATGGGATCATAGCCGAATCCGCCCTCGCCGCGAGGCCCGTCCGTCACAAACCCACGCGCTTCGTCTTCAAAGATGCGCTCTCCTCCTTCCCACACTATCGCGGCCGCGCAAACGAATCGCGCGCCTCGCTCTTCCGGCGGCACGGCGGCCATCTCTTCGAGCAGCTTGATGAGGCGGTCTCCGTCCGTAGCATCAGGTCCGCCATAGCGCGCCGAGTAGAGACCCGGCGCGCCGCCGAGCGCCTCGACCTCAAGACCCGAATCGTCTGCGATTGTCGGAAGTCCCGACACCCGGTGATAATAGCGAGCTTTGAGCAAAGCGTTTTCGACGAACGTGGAGCCGTTCTCAATATCTTCAGCCGCCGCCATAGTTCCCAGACCCGTCACCTCCAGCCCTTCATCGCCCAGTATCTGTTCAAGCTCTTTGATCTTCCCCTCGTTGGTTGTTGCCATCAAAATGCGCATCAAGCTAAATATATCACGCGGAATCGATTTCGACACCCGCTCAACACTAAGAACATATATGCGGAAGGTTTTTGCAGTTTAAGTGGGATTTTCAATGTCGTGAATATGTGTGGCATAAATGATCGCGCTTGTGCTTTTTTGTCAGACACTTTGTCAGCCACTCGACTCTACTGGCGATTCGATCTTTGAAAACGCAAGTAAAAATTTCATCCAAAATATGTATTTTTTACACGCATCGTCTCTCTATAAGCACGGTAAGGGCTGCGCAAAAAGCTAATAAGTGCGCAAAAACGCAGGGCTTCGTAACCGGAACGAGTGACGCCACGTTCTGGCATGCTGATTGCACAAGCATACGTGGGGCAAGAGATACGGGTGATGGCAACATCACTTCCTGTTCTCGATTTTTCGGTTACTGTGGTGAGGACAGTAACCGGACAAAAGGCGACGCAGTCATCCCACGCTGCGTCGCCTATTTTTTTGCGCTCGTTCTTCCCTATCAGTCCGCGCACTCAGCCGTCAGCTATCAGCTATCAGTCGTGATGCGTGATGCGTGATAAATCTGCAATCCGCTTTCTACTGATGGCTGATGGTTGACGGCTGATGACTGATAGCTGACGGCTGACGGCTGATGACTGATGGCTGATAGCCTTGACACCTTCCTAACGCGCCTATATTTTCGTTCTTTCAATCCTGAGAGGTTTTTATGCTGGACGACTATAGACGCGAATACGCTGATTTCAACGCCGCGCAGATGCGCGAATACTATCTGTTTCTCTCCGGGCAAAAGGCCGAGTTGGAAATAGCGCCGATATATGAACGCTACAGCGATCTCTTCACAGATGATTCGATAGCCGCCCTCAAGCGGGAACTTGATGAAACGCCCGAGCATTTCGAGACCGAACGCGCGGCGATAAGGCGATTGCTCAACTTCGCCATAGATATGTTTTTGGGAAACTCGACAAAAGAACTGACCGAGACCGTAAGCGAGTATGAGTCCGGCGCCAGGGTCGAGTGCGCGGGCCGAAGTATGACCTTTCAGGACGCAGCCGTCGCCCTCACTAAAGAGTCTGACCGCGAGTTGCGCCGCGCGATCTACGAAGGCAGGCTCGGTGTGATCGAGGCGTCGAACGATTTCAGGGCCGAGCGGCTCACACGGCTTCACGGCAGCGCCCGCTCTCTAGGATACGGCAGTTACACATCACTTTATGAAGAGATGTTCGGACGCGATTACGGAGGGTTCGCTGGAGAGTGTGAATCGTTTTTAACGCGCACCGAACCCCTTTACCTGGCCCGCCTCGATGAGGCTTTGAGGCGCGACCTGGGGCTGAAGCTCGAAGAGGTGGAGCGGTGCGATGTTGCTTATTTTCTGCACCTGACCGACTATGACGACTACTTCCCTTCCGATGACCTGCTGCGCGTCTATAGCGAAACTATGTCGGGACTGGGCATCCGCGTGGATTCGCAAAAAAATATCACCATCGACGCCGAACCGCGGCCGCGCAAATCTCCAAGGGCTTTCTGTGTGCCGATACGTGTGCCTGAAGAGATCAAACTGGTGATAAAGCCTTCGGGCGGGCAATCGGATTATCAGGCTTTCCTGCATGAAGCCGGGCACGCTCAACACTATGGGTCGGCTTCGGCCGAGCTGCGGCCCGAGTTCAAGCACACGGGCGATCACTCGCTCACCGAGACTTATGCGTTTTTATTCAACCATCTGATTTCCGATAGCGCCTGGCTGGAGCAACTGCTCGGCTTCCGCGAGAGTCGGTCTTTCGTTCGCTCGGTGATTCTGGCAAGGCTTGTGGCCATGCGCAGGTATGCGGCCAAGCTCATAACGGAATGCGAACTTCATCAGGGCGAAGACCTCACACGTGCCGCCGCGCTGTACGCGGATCTTCAGACCTCTGCGACAAGATTCAAATCCGGGCAGACCGAGTTCCTTTTCGACCTCGATGATGCTTTCTATTCCGCCAATTATTTGCGCGCCTGGGCCTTTGAGGTTGCGTTGCGGGAATACCTCAAGGAGAGATTCGGCAACCCCTGGTGGACATCGCGCCGGGCCGGCGATTTTTTGAAAGAGATATGGGAGACCGGCGACCGCTACACCGCAGATGAGATGGCCCGGCATATCGGCCTGGGCGCTATAAGGCTCGATTTGTTGATAGACGAATTCAATCGCGCGCTCAAGCATTAGGCAGAAAGCCGTAGGCAGCCGTATTATCACGCATCATCCATCACATACCACATAATGCCGACAGTCACCGTAAAACTCAAAAGTAGAAGCTACGCGGTAGAGATCGCCGCAGGCTCAGTCGACCGGGCCGGAGAGCTTGCCCGCCTGGCCCTCGGCGCGCGCCCGCGCACGGCCGTCATCGTCAGCAACCCGGCCGTAGACGCGCTTTACGGGCGCAGGGCCGCCCGCTCGCTCGCTCGTTCGGGACTCGAAACGCTTCGCTTTCTCATGGGAGACGGCGAGCGGTATAAAACCATCGGCACCGCCCGGTCGCTCTATACATTTCTGATCGAACATAAAGTCGAGCGTAGGGACGTGATAGTCGCGCTCGGCGGAGGAGTGGTCGGGGATCTCTCGGGATTCGTCGCCGCGACTTACCTGAGAGGCATAAGTTTCATACAGGTTCCGACCACTTTGCTCGCGCAGATAGATAGCTCGATAGGCGGAAAGACAGGCGTCAATCACGCGCTAGGGAAAAACCTGATAGGGGCCTTTCATCAACCCCGGCTCGTCGTCATTGACCCGGAGACGCTCGCGACGCTCCCCGCGCGCCAGATTAGAGCGGGCTTATATGAAGCTATAAAGTACGGCGTCATCCGCGACCGCCGCCTGTTTCAGAGGATCGTTCGCCAGATCGAGCAGATAAAACGACTCGACCCTACATCGCTCACTCACCTGATAGCGCGTTCGTGCAGCATCAAAGCCGAGGTGGTCGCCCGCGACGAATGCGAAGGCGGGTTGCGCCGAATTTTGAACTTCGGTCACACGGTCGGGCACGCCCTGGAAGCCGTCACGCGCTATCGCCGCTTCTATCATGGCGAGGCCGTAGGCTACGGCATGCAGGCCGCTTCCCGAATAGCAGAACTGATGGACCTGCTCGCGGTCGAAGATAGAGAGGCCATAGACGAGGCCGTCAGACTCGTAGGACGGCTGCCACAGGCGAAGAGTCTTGCATTGAATGATATAATTTCAGCAATGGGTCATGACAAGAAGGCCGAAGCCGGACGCCTGACATTCGTGCTGCCGGTCGAAATCGGAAGGGTCGTGCTCAGATCGGACGTGCCCCCTCGATTAGTTCGTTCAGCCCTCAAAGACATTCTGTCTTAGTTCCCTCGATGAGAGGCTAGTAACCATTTTGGAGAAAGAGACATGAGCCATTCAGCACGTATGGATTTGCGCGGGGGTGAGCGCGGAGCGGTAAAGATCAAAACGCTGCTGGCTTTCGCGGTCCTGGCCGTCGCCGTCTTCGTGGTAATAAAGGTCGTGCCTGTCTACGTCGAACAGCGGCAGGTGATTTACGAAATCGATGAGCTTGCGCGCACTGCGGCCATTCGCAGCTATAAAGCGGATAAGATCAACAAGGACATTGAAAAACTTCTCAGAGACTTCGACCTTCCTCCGTCCAGCGTCAATTACGAACCGAGCGATAGAGGCGTGCAGATAACGGTGGGGTACCAGAGAGATATAGATTTTCTGGTGACGACCTGGGTGTGGCGCGTGGACCATAAGGCATTGGGCAAAGACTTGTAATGCGTTTGCGCGCGTTGACTCCGCACAGATATACTGCGCGCGGGGCAAAATGAAAATTTTTCCAGAGAGGAACGCTTATGTGGAGTGCGCCGCCCTTTTTCTTTCTTCAGAGATTTCTTTCTT
>JAKEHD010000177.1 GCA_022615215.1 Blastocatellia bacterium | reverse complement strand
TCATCCTTCATCCTTCTTAAAGCCCCCGGTCCCTGACCCCTGATGTTTTGATTTTTCATACCATGGTGGCTTCGCCCGCAATGTCTGCGCGCGAGAACCTGTCGAATGCAAATGGAGCGATGTCGATATCGACGGGCCGACCTTGAGTGATTATATCGGCGAGGATGCGGCCTGCGGCCGGCGAGTGCTGAAATCCGTGACCGCTGAAACCGTTTATCATCAGAAAGCCATCGAGATCAGGCGCAGGCCCTATGATAGGCATAGCATCGGGCGTGATCTCGTAAAGCCCGGCCCAGGCGTGCGCGATTCCTGATTCCAGGAGACGGGGCAAGCGCCGCGCCGCCACAGGCGTTATCTTCTCCAACAACTCCCAACTCACAGTCGTGTTGAAACTCGTCGGCTCTTCGGGGTCCGACATTCCGAACAGAATCCCTGCACCTTCGCGGTGAAAGTAAAACGTGGTCTCGAAATCTATGACCATTATGTGCGACTTGAGGCGAAGGCTTTCCTCTAGCGGTTCGGTTATAAATATGTGGCGACGGTACGGGTGTACAGGGATATCCAGGCCGACCATTTTGCCTATCTGCCGCGCATGAGGGCCTGCGGCATTGACCACGGTGCGCGTCCGCATAGCGCCGCGAGTCGTCTCGACAGCGACGACCCGTCCGCCGTCGGTTTTAATGGCGGTGACTTCGGTGTCGCGGCATATCTCCACGCCTGCCTCTTGCGCTGCTTTGGCGAAACCTACGGTCACGCCGTTAGGGTCGGCGATGCCGTCTCGATTGCAGAAGGTGGCCCCGATCAGGCCTTCGACTTCGAGACCCGGCGCGAGGCGTTGCGCGTCCGTCGCCGCAAGCATTTCGACTTCGACGCCGAGACGGCGCTGCATCTCGATGTTGCGCCGGAAAGCATTCAGGTTTTCCTCTTGGGAGAGCAGAAAGAGGTAGCCTTCCTGATGAAAGTCGATCTCATAACCGACCTCTTCGGCGAAGTTTTCAAACGAACGTATCGATTCTATAGACAGCTTCACATTCGCTTCGCTTGAGAACTGATGCCGCACGCCCCCTGCATTGCGGCCCGTAGACCCCATGCCTAGCATCGGCTCGCGTTCGAGCAGAACAACGTCCGTCACGCCTCGCCTGCTCAGGTGATAGGCAGTGCTTGCGCCCATGCATCCGCCGCCGATTATGACTACGTCCGCAGTCTTCTTCACTTCTTATTCACTCCGTCTGTCTATCAGTGATGATGCAAAAAGGGGTTCAGAGTACCGCCTTCAGGCGGAAGGGGTTGATGCAACCAGGCTTCCAGCTGAAGCCGGTACTCTAAACGCTCGCTTCCTGAGAGTGAGTTTACGGTACTCTTCCCAGCGGTTGCCAGGCCGCAGATGTGATGAGGCAGGGGAGCAAGGGTGCAAGGATGCAGGGGTGCAACTGATCATTGACCGGGTGATGAAAGGGGGCTACCTTGAAACAGGCTCCAGGAATTCGCAGGTTTCGGCCGCGACGAGCAGAAACAATACCCCTCCTTCGGTGTAAAGCTCTCTGTCGATGGTGCCCGGCGGGGCGCATCGGTAATCTCCGGGACCGAAGGTCTCACCGTCGACTCGGAAATCGCCTTCGAGTACGAGACATTCTTCGACGCCTGTGTGTCGGTGATCGGGCAATCGCGCGCCCGGCAGCAGCCTGTATAAAGTCGTCACCGTGCCGCGCGATTTATCTGCGAACAACTGTTTTGCAAAGACGCCTTTCGTCATCTCTATCCACTCGCCTTCGTTTGCGCGTATGGTCAATTGCGTTTGCATTACTTCGGGCGAGGGAGCGGGGCGCTCGATCCGTTCTTCCCCGCCGAGACTCTCGACGAGCGACTGGCGAATTGAGACGGGCGGCTCTTCGCGCAGCACCCCTAAGGCGAGCCGTTCTGCTATCGCTCGATAATCTGCAAGCTCTGCGCTACAGGAATCGCACCCTTCGGCGAGGTGCTGCTCGAAGGCGCGGGATTCGTCTTCCGAAAGCGTGCCGAGCGCGTAAAGGGATGCCTGTTCTACCAAGTCGTCTTCAACCGGGTTCTGTTTCATAGACTCTTTTCCATAACGGGGCTGAGCGATTCGCGCAGTTTCATCATACCAAGCCGCGTGCGTGTTTTAACAGTGCCGAGCGGCTGGTCGAGTTTCGACGCTATCTCGCTTTGACTCAGGCCCGAATAGTATGCCAGTTCGATGACCTCCCGCTGTTCGGGCGGGAGCGTGCCGAGCGCCGCGCGAACCATCGCCTGTTGTTCTGATATGACGGACGCCTGTTCAGGATTTATCGGCGAAGAATGCAAGCGCGCCTCTGTCGCGAAGGTCTGTTTGAGTTGGGTCTCTCGTTTGAAAGATCGGAGTCGATCCAAAGCGCGGCTGCGGGCTATTGTCACAAGCCACGCCAGAGGCGAGCCTCGTCTGTCGTCGTAGAGAGCGGCCTGCCGCCACACCTGTTTATAGACATCCAGCAGAACCTCTTCGGCGGCGGAGCGGTCATCGAGCATGCGCAGCACAAGGCCGAAGACGAGGCTGCTTGTGGAGTCATATATGTCGGCGAGAGCAAACTGATCCCCATCAGCCACCTTTCTGATGAGAGTTATATAATCCTGCTCTCTGCTGTTAGTTTCGATAGCGCCCCGGACCAACAATGGAAATTTTACCCCTCGTAATTTTACTATCGGCGGAATCGCGCTTCATTTCTACGCCGCCGCCGGACATTACGGATTCGCGCCGTTGAAAAAATAATAGCACGAATCCAGGTTCCCGCCTGGGGCGTAGTAAGACCGGCAACGATAATAGAGCGAAGCAACGTTTGCGTCAATGCCTGTTGCTCGTTCTGAGATTCAATACTCAAGAAAGGAAATGACTCGATATGCGCAGAATATTTATCGCGCTTACTATTATCCTGGCAATATCGCAAATCTCATTCGACCGAGCGGTTGCATATTCGGCCAACAGCGGCGCGGACAAGCCTGCAAAGGCGAAATCGCTTTATGAGAGACTCGGCGGCAAAAAGGCAATAGCGGCTGTGGTCGATGAGTTCGTCGCGCGCGTTGCGGCCGACGACCGCATAAACAGCTTCTTTGCCGATACGGCTTCCGACGCGAAGCGGCTTGCCGATTTCAAGCAGAAGCTTGTAGATCAGATATGCCAGGCGACGGGCGGTCCCTGCAAGTACAAGGGCAAGGACATGAAGTCGGCGCACGCCGGAATGGGAGTGACCGAAGCTGCTTTCGGCGCTCTGGTCGAAGACCTTATCGCTGCGCTCGACAAGTTCAAAGTGCCGGAGGCCGAAAAGAAAGAATTGCTCGGACTGCTCGCCCCTATGAAAGGCGACATAGTTGAGAAGTAGAACGCCCTTTAGCATATAAAGTAATGCTGCTGATCTCCCTCCAAGGTAGCGAGTGACTGAAATCGAGCGCGTTGAATTCGGATCGCCGGATTTCCTCCTTCAAATTATTCCGGCGGTCTAATCAGGGGCCGGGTTTCGACCCGGCCCTTTTTTAAGCACACTCGATGTTGACAGCCTCACGAGAAGGCGTTGATTCGAAACCAGAGTAGATCGCCTTCCTCCGGCGATCCCAACCCTGCGACGTTGTCCGGCAGCGAGTACGCTTCCGTCCGTAGTCATAAAGATTTCTTTCTTACGTGGTCTGTTGTTTCTTTAGCCTCAGTCTCGCGCTACCGCAACAACGGACGACGGACGACGGACGAAACAATTACTTCTTCACTATGACTTTGCCTGCCATATCCTTGCCGCCTGCTTCGCCGTGAAATCGGCAGTGATATGCGAAGGTTCCGGCCTTCGTGAATGTGTGTTCGAATTTGTCGCCCTGCTTGAGGATTTCGGACTTGAAGGAGCCGTCGTCGGCGTCGACGCTATGGCGCGTGCCTTCGTTGATCCATTCGACGGT
>JAKEHD010000176.1 GCA_022615215.1 Blastocatellia bacterium | reverse complement strand
TCTATCTCCTGAGCAAGCGCGGAGCGCGCTCTCAGGTTCTCGGAATCAAGCTCGATGGCACGGCGGAAATTCTCCTGCGCCTGATCGAAGCGTCCCCGGCTGCTCTCCAGGAATCCGAGCAGAACATACACGTTGCCGTTATTCGGAGCGAGCGAGCGAGCGTGTTCCAATCTGTCGGCTGCCAGATCGAAATCTCTTTGACGGAGCGCGAGGAGTCCCAGGTTGAACCATGCGGCGGGTTCTCCCGGAGCGAGCGCGGTGACCTCTGCGAGTTTTTGCTGCGCGCGGCTGTCGTCGCCCGCCTGAAGCGCGGCAAGGCCTACGTAGAATGCAGATATTGCATTCCGGTACTCATCGGAATTTTTTTCAGGCAGTCCATTGCCCGACCGGCAACCGGATGCCATTGAAATTGCGACGGCTAAACCTACGGTGAGCAGATTATAGAGTAATACCCTTCGTTTGAGCATGACCCGTGCATTTTACATCATTCAGCCATCAGCCATCAGCCGTCAGCCATCAGTATTCAATCTGATAGCTGATAGCTGATAGCTGATAGCTGATAGCTGATAGCTGATTTACTGCTGACGCCGACCGTTACCGTTCGGGGGATTCGGATCCGGACGGCCTGTGTGATAGTTGGGATATTCAGGCCGCACAGTCTTCTTGGGCGGATTCTTTCTGAGCGCCTCCATCACAACTTCTATAGCCTTTTCAAGCTGCGGATCCTGCCCCGCGCGCCAGGCCTTCGGGTCCATCTCGACTTCGATGTCGGGCGCGACGCCGTAGTTTTCGATCTCCCACTTGCCTTCGGGCGAGTAGAAGGCAAAATGCGGCGCAGTCACAGACCCGCCGTCTATCAATTGCGGGTAGCCGCCTATGCCTACAAGCCCGCCCCAGGTGCGCTTGCCGATCAGAGGGCCTATGCCCGCACGTCGGAACATCCAGGGCATGTAGTCTCCGCCCGAACCTGCGTACTCGTTGACTATCATGGCCTTCGGGCCGGGCATAACGCCGAACGGCTGGCGAAAGTCCTCGCCGTCGCGCACAGCCCAGTAGCTCATAAGCGGTTTGCTCAGATAATCGATTATGTAGTCGGCCGCGTGGCCGCCTCCGTTGAATCGCTCGTCTACGACAGCGCCCTGTTTGTCGAGTTGCGCGAAGTAGTAGCGATTGAAGTTCGTGTATCCGCCCTGCGCGGTGTTGGGCAGATATATGTAAGCGAGTTTGCCTCCGCTCATCTGATCGACCTTGCGGCGATTGCCTTCTATCCAGGCCAGATGGCGAAGCCCGCCTTCGCTCGCAACAGGCACGACCGTGACTTCGCGCGAACCCGTCCCATCGGGGTTAGGGCCTAGCGAGAGAACCACCTGTTTGTTGGCAGTCGATTCGAAGAAAGCAAAAACATTATCGCTAGCAGTGAGGTTGCGGCCGTTGACCGCGAGGAGGTATTCGCCTTCGCGGACCTCTGCGCCCGGCTGAGTGAGCGGCGCGCGAAGGGCAGGGTTCCAGTTCTCGCCGTCGTAGACGCGGGCGAATCGATAGCGCCCGTTCTCGATTTTATAATCAGCGCCGAGCAATCCGCCCGCCACACGGTTCGGGTCGGGCGTGTCGCCGCCTGAGACGTAGAGGTGGCCGACCGTAAGCTCGCCGAGCATCTCCTGGAAGAGGTAATTCAAATCCGCGCGATGCGCGAGCGAGTCGAGGTAAGGTTCATACTTCCTGTTCGTAGCCTGAAGATTGAGACCGTGATAATTCGGAGCATAGAAGAAGTCGCGCTCGATTCTCCAGACTTCCCGATACATCTGCTGCCATTCGGCGCGCGGGTCCACGCGGACCTCCATCTCGTCGGTCTTGATTCGGCCTTCACTGGGCTTGGGAGGCTGACGGGTCGAAGCTATGAACCAGTTCTGCCTCTGACGATAGAGCATCTTCTCGCCGTCGTCGGAAATCGAGAAGGTCGAAATGCCGTCGAGCACCTTGTCAAGCTTGCGTTTTTCAAGATCGAATTTGTGCAGAGTCGCGCCGCCTCCGCGCCGTCCCGCATCGGAGAATTCGAGCAGATAGATCGTGCCCGCTTTGCCCGCGACCAGGCCGACCCAATTGTTTGTAGGAATCGGCAGAGCCAGTATGCGTTGGCCTATGCGGTCGAAATCTATCGTGACTTTTGGCGGCTCGCGCTTTTCGCCAGGCTTGCCCGGAGGTCGGGACGCCGACTGCGGTTCCGCGGCCTCGGCTTTCTTTTCGCCGCCTTCATCGTCCGCTTTCTCCGCACGGGAAGGTTTCTCTTCTTTCACCTTCTCTTCATCGCTTTCGGGCGCGAGCGGCGAAGGCAGGTCTTTGCGAAGCACGGTTATGTAGGCGCTGCGCGTCGGGCGATGCGGATAGCTCGTCATATCGAATCCGAAAACCGCCGGGCCTATGTCTGTGCTACCGGTGAAGTACAGATACTTGCCGCTCCGGTCGAATTGAGCCGACAGCACGTCGCTCAAACCGTCGGTTATCTGATGGCTCTTTCCTTCTTCGATGGAGTAAACGAAGGCCGCGCGATACCACGACGCGAGCGGTTTCACATAAGCCACCCAGCGGCTGTCGGGCGACCAGCTTGGATTGAAAGTCAGCCCGCGCCCGGAAGTGTCTATCTTGACGGGCGTGCCCTTCTCTATCTCCATATACCAGAGGTTGAGCCGCTTATCCATATAAGTGATCTTCTTGCCGTCGGGCGACCAGTTGATCGAATAGAAGAACGAGGGCGGGTTGCCGAGGTTGATCTTCTTGACCTCGCCCAGTCCCGATTGATCGCGCAGGTGAAGTTCGTATTCGCCCGATTCATCCGAGAAGTAAGCTATCCGTTTTCCATCGGGCGACCAGGAGGGGTCGCGCTCGGCCACGCCGGGAGTGTTTGTGATATTGCGCGCATTGCCCTTTTCGGCGGGAACGGTGATGATCTCGCCGCGAGCTTCGAAGACGGCTCGCGCGCCTGTAGCCGAAATCGTTGCGTTCGTTATGTTGTTTGCGACCTTTTCATACTTAGGGCGAACCGAAAGCATGTCGCCGTCTACGCGGACGTTGACCTTGCGGGTCTTGCCTGATTTGAGGTCGAAGAGGTTGAGCGAGCCGAATTGCTCGTAGACGATCGAATCGGGTCCGGCGGCGGCGGATTTGATGTCGAGGCCGTCGTTTTGAATTAGCTGCGTTACGCGCTTGGACGAAGTGTCGTAAGCAAACAGAGTGATCGGGCCGTTGCGGTCTGACAGGAAGTAAACGCGATTGCCTATCCACATAGGATTGAAATCGTTCGAGTCCGTGCGCGGAACTTTCTCTACGTTCGAATCCGAGAGGTTGGCTATCCATACAGGCGTCGCGCGCCCGCCGCGATAACGCTTCCAGGCCTGGAAGGCGCGCGGCAGAGGCACATAAGCGAGGCGGCTCCCGTCGGGCGAATAGGATCCCTCATAAGCCATAGGCAGAGGCACGGCTGTCGGGAAGACGCCGTCTACGGGAAGGGTGAAGAGTTGTGCGGTGCGGCCCGACTCGCTATCGCGGCCTGAGACGAAGAGCACCTGCTTGCCGTCATTGGTCCAACCGGCGACTCTGTCGGTCCCCGGATGATAGGTGAGCCTGCGAGGCACGCCGCCCGATGCCGACACTATGTAAACGTCGATGTTGCCGTCGTACTGGCCTGTGAAGGCTATCGACTGGCCGTCGGGCGAAAATATAGGATTGGTCTCTATGCCGACGCCGGTAGTGAGCCGCGATGCATCTCCTCCATCGCGGTTGACTATCCATAGATCGCCCGCATAGACGAAAACTATTTGAGTACGGCTGAGAGTCGGCCCTTGCAAAAGCAGAGGTGCATTGCTTTGAGCAAGAGCGCCGACAGCCAGGAGCATCATGAGCGAAAGGGTAAAGATCAAGCGTTTCATTATGCAGTTGACTCCTTTTCAGTTGGTGAAGGTTCATTAAGGATATTCAACGCCTATGCGGGCTGGCAAGTTCGATTGAACATTTAAAAAATCGGAGGGCCTCGCCGGGCAGGAGAAGGGGATTGTATGCTTTCGGATTTATCGCGTACACGTCTTGATAATCAGGTCAAGCGGGGTCATTGTAATCGCTCAAATAGAGCTTGCCTTCGTAATCGACCAATCCCAAACGAACGCGGTCGAGCCAGCCTTGACGGCCCAACACATTGCGGGAGAAGTT
>JAKEHD010000175.1 GCA_022615215.1 Blastocatellia bacterium | reverse complement strand
CGACATAAAGATTTCTTTCTTGATAAAGATTTCTTTCTTGCTGAGAGTTGCCGCGTTCGAGTTGCACCAAGACCTGGCCGCCTTTAGGCGTGAATTTCACCGCATTGGTCAGGAGATTCCACACCACCTGTTGCAAGCGGTCAGGGTCGCCCGAAACGAGGCCCGCCGCCTGGTCGAGCGCCGCTTTGAGTTCGATGCCTTTGGCCTCGGTCGCGGGCCGCCCGGATTCTATCACCGCTTCGACTATCGAAGTGAGATCGACGGGCCTGACATCGAGGCGAAGTCGGCCCGTTATGATTCGCGAAACGTCGAGTATGTCTTCGATTATCTGAGCCTGCGCCCTCGCATTTCGCTCTATGGTCTCAAGCGCGCGGTCGGAGGTCTCCTTATCGACATTGCCTCGGCGAAGGAGGCTTGCCCAGCCGAGCATAGCATTGAGCGGGGTGCGGAGTTCGTGCGAGACCGTAGCCAGGAACTCGTCCTTGGCGCGGTTTGCGGCTTCGGCTTCGGCCCGCGCCGCCTGTTCGCGGACCAGCAGTTCATCGCGGAGGCGCAATGCCTCTTCGCGCGCGCCTATAGCCTCCTGGGCCTTGCGATAGAGCCGCGCATTGTCTACGGCGAGGGTTGCGCGACGGGCCAGGTCTTCGGCCAGGGCGAGATCGGCCTCAGTGTAGTTGGTCTCTCCCGATATGAATGTGATGGCCCCAAGCCCATGCCCTCGCGCGAGCAGCGGCACTATCATCGCCGACTTCATTCCCAGTTCGCTCGCCTTCTTGAAAGCAGGAGTCTTCGTAAAGGATGAAGGATGATGGATGAAGGATGAATCGACACCTTCACAATTACCTTCATCCTTCACCGCAGTCGCTGACGAAATCGTCTTAAGACTACCGCGGCCTTCCGTCTGCACGAATCCCCCCGCTCCCCCGCTCCTCTGCTCCTCTGCTCCCCTGACCAGCGACGGTATATCGTGGTAGAACTCCGGCCGCCCGGTCTTCATCACCGTCAGGGCGCAGTCCGGTCCATCCGCTTCGCCCGGATGGCATCGCTCGAATCGCTCGGTCCATGCAGCAAGGGCCGGGTCCGAGTGTGCGACCGCGAGCCGCCGGACCCGGCCGTTCTCTTCGAGCATGTGTACGGCGCACCAGTCGGCGAGCGCAGGGGTCGCAAGACGGACAAGATTCTGTAGCGTGACCTCGTAGTCGAGCGATGAGGCGAGGATATTACTCGCCTCCGACAGAAATCGCTGCCTCTCTTCGGCGCGCTTGCGCTCTGTTATATCCATAGTGACGCCGCGCATCCCCAAGGGAAGGCCCGCTTCGTCGGAGATGACGACCGATTGCGCTTCGACCCACTTCACGCTCCCGTCCCTGGCCACCCATCGAAACTGATCCACTCCCCCTTTACCGCTCGCAAAAAACGAGGCGGCCTTTTCGGCCGCGCGCTTTTTATCATCCGGGTGTACTATGGTGAGCCAGAAGTTGGGCGTTTCGAGCCATTCTTCCACGCTATAGCCCATCATAGTTTCAACATAATCGCTTACGAAATTGATTCGCTGAGTCGCCTCGTCCGGCTCTCCCCAGGCTTCCCATACGACGCCCGGCACGGTCGCCACTATAGAGTTGACGCGATGGCGTGTGCTTTCGACCTCACTCAAAAGCTTTGTCTTTTCCTCTTCGGTCCGCTTGCGCTCGGTGACGTCCTCGCAGACGATGAGGATCACCGTGTTTCCATCCGCCTCGCGCACGGCGCGGGCCGCTTCTTTCACCCACAACAGGCTTCCGTCCTTATGAACCTTGCGGAATTCCCAATGCGCGATCCGCGACGGGTTGCGCACGCAGGCTGCGAGTTGTTCGAGAGCCGCCTCCATGTCCTCTTCGTAAAAAACATCCGTCACCCGACGTCCGACCAGCTCTTCAACCGTGTAGCCGAGTTGCTCGGCCCCGAACCGGTTGACCGACAGCACCACTCCGTCTGCGTTCACAGTGAAGTACATTGCCGGGTTGTCCTCATACAGAGCTTTGTACCGCTCTTCGCTCTCGCCAGACCGTTTCTCCGCCGCAGAGGGAGAGGCGGAATTCTCCTCAGCCTTCCGCGCCGCGCGGCGAACGCGAGCGCCTATCATTACTATGGCCGTGCCTGTAACGATGTAAACGATCAACTCCCGGTACCCGGCCGGCCAGTCTACGAAGAGAGACCCGCGCGGGGGGACGAAGAAATACTGCGCGGCGACCGCTCCGCAGCCCAGCGCCAAAAGCGAGGGCAGAAGGCGGCCGTACCAGACGACAAATATTACCGCCAATAAATAGACGGTGAAGGGTTGTGCCGTTTCGAGAAGAGAATCGAGCAACGCGGCGAGCAGCGTCACGAGCGCCACGCTCACAATCGCGCCGCCGTAGCGCAAGAGGGAAGAATCCGGGAGTCTAAGCATGTGCGCGCCTCCGTAGCATTATATCGGCGCTCTACAGGAATGAGAGGGTAGTCCCGCTTCGCGGCCCGAAATCATCGCATGATAACAAATCGCCGAGCAGAAAGCAGCCGTCAGCCGTCAGCTATCAGCCCTCAGCCGTCAGCTATCAGCTATCAGCTATCAGCCATCAGTCATCAGCCGTCGGGTGCGGTTCTCAAAAATCGGTCTCTTAATAGTATGGTATGGATACTATCGGCTTTCGCCCGCTGTGCGGTTCAACTTTGACCTAACAACTTGCTGGTCGACCGACTTTACGGAACCGCACCCTCAGCCGTCCCTCTGATAGCTGATGGCTGACGGCTGATGGCTGATATTTGATGGAGCCTGATATTTTTGATACACTTCCTACGCTTGCAGGAATTAAACGACTCATATTCAAGGGACAGTTATTCATCTAAGGAAATCGAGGGAAAGGGTGGGAATGCAACCGGCAAAGGGGATAACCCAACTGCTCATGCAGTGGAGCAATGGGGATGCAGATGCGCTCGACGAGTTGATACCGCTCGTATATGACGAACTCCACAGGCTCGCCGACCGCTATCTGCGCCGCGAACCTCCGGGGCACACTCTGCAACCGACGGCCCTCGTCCATGAAGCCTATATCAGGCTCATAGACCAAAAGAATTCGAGCTGGCAAAATCGCGCGCAGTTCTTCGGCATGGCCGCGAAGTTGATGCGCAACATCCTGGTCGACCGCGCGCGGCTGCAAAAGGCATCCAAACGAGGCGGCCATCAGTACAAACTATCTTTGAGCGAAGCCGACCGCATAACCCAAAAGCCCGATGTGGATATGATAGCTTTAGACGACGCGCTCAGAGAACTGGCGGCCATAAAGCCGGAGCACAGTCGGGTAGTCGAACTGCGGTTCTTCGGCGGGCTGACCATAGAAGAGACTGCACAGGTGCTCGGAACCTCACACGCCACAGTCGAGCGTCAATGGAACTTCGCCCGCTCCTGGCTGCGCCGCCAATTGAGCAAGTGATTACCTTATCAACCGTCAGCCCTCCGCCCTGATGGCTGACGGCTGACGGCTGATAGCTGATAGCTGATGCATGCTCCATGGATTTGACGCCTGAAAGATGGGAACGAATCGAAGAGTTGTTTCACGCTGCGCTGGAGCGCGCGCCCGGCGAGCGCCGGGCGTTCCTCGCCGCAAGCTGCGGCGATGATGCGCAACTGCTGGCCGAAGTCGAGTCCCTCATAATCGCGCACGAAGAGCCGGGCAGCTTCATCGATTCGCCTGCTTACGAGATGGTCTCCGAAGAGATCGCAGGCTCTCAACCTGAATCCGCCGAGGGGCGTATCGTGGGCCAGTATCGCATCCTCGCCCCTATCGGCAAAGGCGGAATGGGCGAGGTTTATAAGGCGAAGGATCTGCGGCTCGACCGCACGATAGCCCTCAAGCTGCTCCCCTCTCAACTGACTGAGAATGAGGAGCGATTGCACCGCTTCAAACAGGAGGCGAAGGTCGCATCCTCGCTCAATCATCCCAACATAATAACCATACACGAGATAGGCGAGGCCGACGGCACCTACTACATAGCGACCGAGTTCATAGACGGCCAGACTCTCAGGCGACGTTTGAAGGCCGCGAACATGGAGATTTCCGAAGCTCTCGACATAGCCATTCAAGCGGGCGGGGCGCTCGCGGCGGCGCACAGGGCCGGAATAGTTCACCGAGATGTCAAGCCAGAAAATATAATGCTCCGACCCGACGGCTACGTGAAGATGCTCGACTTCGGGCTGGCCACATTCACCGAGGGGCAAACCACGGCCCTCGATCAGGACCAGGACGCCAATCTACAGGACATAAGCTGGGTCAATACCGCACCGGGCGTAATAATGGGCACGGTCAGCTATATGTCGCCCGAACAGGCGCGGGGCGCACGCCTTGATGAGAGGACAGACATATTCAGCCTCGGCATAGTCCTCTATGAAATGATGACGGGCCATCAGCCCTTCGAAGGCGAAACGGCCACAGACGTTATCGCCTCCATACTCAAGACAGACCCTCCTCCCCTGGCCGCATATTTGCCCGAAGCGCCCGCCGAAATACAGTGGATACTCAGCAAAGCTCTGCGCAAGAACAGAGATGATCGCTATCAAACCGTGAGGGGGATGATCGCAGACCTCAGAGCGCTCAAACAGGAGATGGAGATTCAATCCAGGCTCGAACAATCCCACCCTTCCGATCCGGGCATCGCGACGGTCGCTTCAGGCGCATCGCAACGATCGAACTCTCTTGCCGTCTCGACCGGCGGGATGCGCCTGTCGACTACATTGAGCACGGAATATATACTCGATAAGATCAGCAACCATACGAAGGCCGCGATGGCGGTGCTTGCGATGATCGTCGTTTTAATAGCGGCTTTCGGCTTCTGGCTCTCGACCATCGTCGGCACGAAAGAGCAGCCTTCGCCTTTTCAGACGATGAAGATAACCCGTCTCACCGATACGGGCAAAGCCTGGCGTGCGACCATTTCGCCCGACGGCAAATACGTCGCCCACGTGGTAGAGAATGAGGGGCAGCATAGCCTATGGGTCATGCAAGTTGCCACATTGAGCAATGTAGAGATAATTCCGCCCTCTCGAAATGCTTATGTGGGTCTGATCTTCTCTCAGGACGGCGACTACATTTATTACACATTCTGGGACAAAAAAAATCGCCCCGCGCTCTATCAGATACCCGCTCTCGGAGGAAGCCCCAGAAAGATACTCGACAACGTGGACGACCTGATCACTTTCTCGCCCGAAGGGGACAGATTCGCCTTCGTGCGAGAAGAAAAAAAACTTATGGTCGCCGATACGAGCGGCGGCGGAGAACGAGCGCTCGCACTTCGCCGGGAGGACGAGTTCTGGCGCTATCCTGCCTGGTCTCCCGACGGAAAAGTCATAGCCTGCGCCGTCGGGAGTTATAGCGCCGAAGGCGATTACGTGGTCAGCGTCAGCCTGAAAGATGGAACTGAGAAGACTATCTCTTCTCAAAAATGGTTCAGGGTCTATACCATGTCCTGGCTTTCAGACGGCAGCGGCCTCGTGATGAATGCGGTCGATCAGAAATCGAAACTGACCCAGATATGGAGTTTGTCTTATCCGGGAGGGGCGACGCACAGGATCACCAACGACCTGAATAATTACTATGGCATGAGCCTGACTGCTGATTCCAACGGGCTGGTCTGTGTGCTTGGAAACCGGACATCGAATATATGGATCGTTCCGAATGAAGAGGGCGGCCTCGCCCGGCAGGTCACCTTCGAATCCGGCAATGACGATGGATTGAGGGGCACCGCCTGGGCACCTGACGGCCGTATAGTATACGCATCGGGAAAGGGAGGCAATCAGGATATATGGATCATGCAGCCGGATGGAACCGACAAAACCCAGCTTACAATCGACCCTCGCACAGACTTTTTCCCCTCGGTTTCGCCCGATGGCCGCTACATCGTTTTCGCTTCCGACCGAGGAGGCAGCTTTAATATATGGAGGATGGACATTGACGGAAGCAATCCGAAGCAACTAACCAGCCGGGGAGGTGAGGGGGTGCCACACTGTTCGCCCGATAGCCAATGGGTCGTTTACGAAATGACCGGTCCCGATGAATTGACCATCTGGAAGGTGCCTATCGATGGAGGCGCTCCTGTTCAACTCACCGACAGGGATTCGAAAGCGCCCGTTGTCTCGCCGGATGGAAAATCTATAGCCTGTGTTTACTGGAAAGATAAGTCAGGCGCATCTCCCGTACTGGCAGCCATTCCGTTTGAAGGGGGACCACCTCTGAGAATGCTCGATGTTCCATCTGCCGCCAGATCGAGCATCATTCAATGGTCACCCGACGGCCGCGCTCTGACCTACATCTACAATAGCGGCAGCATCTCCAATATATGGAGTCATCCGCTGGAGGGCGGCCCGCCAAAGCAATTGACCGACTTTAAAGACAGCCAAATATTCAGCTTTCAGTGGTCCCGCGACGGACGTACACTGGTCTGTTCGCGCGGCGGTGAACCTTTTGATGTCGTTCTGATCCGCGATTTCAAATGATCACACGCTGAAAAGCGGAGAAGAAACAGGATTCAGGATTCAGGGATCAGGGAAGAAGACCAGGAGCAGGATGCAGGTAGGCCCTGACCCCGGCCCCCTGCCCTCACTACAAAGGAGGCTTGAGAAGATTATGGCATGTGTGGGAAAAAAATGTGACTTTGCTATCGACATGGTTACGGGACTGGCAAACTGTGTAACAGGAATCGGCACTTGCACCGACGCTCGTTTGCTGGAAGCCAAAACCTCGAAGTTTCACGACAAAACGCTGAGCGATGCAACCGGTAAAATCAACGGCATCCTGGCATCAATACCGAAAGATGCAGAGGGGCGACAGTTGGCTTTTCTCCTCACACCGGATGGAGTTTTTCTGGCCTGGTTGCAGCACGGCGTCGTCAGTGCTTACGACGACGAAAAAACCATCGCAAAGGCGCTTGGGATAAAGAGCAAGAAGTCGGCCTCACGCCGCTGACGCGCCGGCCCGTGCCTATTCGAATACAGAAAAGTCACGCCGCTTCTTAGTGGGTCAGTACGGGTGTGCGAACTGGCGGTTTATACGCCCGGCCGTTAATTCATCCCTGTGTGCAGGCGGCTCAGGCAAAAGGTCTTTTCGCAGCTTGTGATGCTGGCGGAAGTAAATCTCAACAGGTCATTCCGCTTGCTGAAAGGGTAATTCCACGAAAGGAAAAGTATAATTTTATCCCGCGATCAGCATACCAATCCTCCGGCCCGCTGCCTGTGAGTCATCGTCTTTAGCGATCGCTCAAAGGGTTGTTACCCGCGCAAACCTCCGCAGATCGAGGTTTCCTTTTTCAGCCATAGTCTTTGAGTTGTGATGCCGACCTTGCATATCCATGCGGGGTTCTGTTATTGTCGCCCCTGTTCCATCCGAGACGGGAGCAGATGTTTATTGCTGAATTGGCAGCAATCATGTGTGTAATGTGTATGTTTTTTCAAGGCAGGGCGGTCAGAGGACATGGAAATACAAGCTTATTGGCGGCCCTAACAGCACCTCTGTAATGCCTGGTATGACAGCTTCCGAAGCCCTTTCCTCTAACCGAGCCGACGATAAAGGAGATAGAATATGCCCAAGGTGATTCTGGTAAACCCTGCGTTGACGACGATGGGCTATAGCTTCATCGCTCCCAGATGGTTATTCGTTCTTGCCCGGGCAACGCCTGTGGACCTGGTGGGCGACCCTGTAATCGTAGATGAATCGATTACGCCATTCGATCCGGAAATATTAGGCCGGGGAGATATAGTCGGCATAGGAATCAGCAGCGGTAATTGTACAGCCGGTTATCGTGTGTTGAAGGAAGCGAAGGCAAAGGGCGCAACTGTGATTATGGGCGGAATTCACGCGACTATTTTCCCTGATGAGCCTCTCGATATGGGGGCCGATTCGGTTGTCACGGGCAACGGAGACCTTATATGGAGAGAGGTCATCAAAGACGCCCTCGACAACAGATTGCAGAAGAAATATGCGGGGGGGCGCGTGCCGGGCGATTCTTTGCTGAAAGCCCGATGGGACCTCATCGATCCGGGCAAGTACATGCTGGCTTCGATTCAAACGGTTGCGGGCTGTCCGGAAAACTGTAGCTTCTGCTCCGTATGGGTGACCGATGGACGCCGGCCGCGCCAGCGGCTTACAGATAAAATAATAGAAGAGGCCAATGAGTTATACGACATGGGTTTTCGCTTCATCTTTTTTGCCGATGACAATTTCAACCCGTCCACTCTGGGGCGCATCGAGCGCGAGCCAAGCCAGCAAAAAAAGGATGAGTTCGAGCGGCTGCGAGAGGAGCGGTTGAGACTCTTCGATGAATATGACCGGCGAGTTCCAAAAGACCTGATCGCCTGGACGCAAATGACATCCGAGGTACTGAGCGACCCGGAGTACCTCTCAGCCATGTGTAAGAAGATGCGCATAAGGGCCGCTCTCGTCGGAGTGGAATCGTTTTCACAGGAAGGACTCGAAACCGCCAACAAGCTCTGGAACCCCGTAGGCCAAAAGATGATCGAAACCATTCGGGAGATTCAAGAGAACGGTATCTTCGTCCTGAGCTCCATTATCTGCGGCCTTGAGTCTGATTCCATCCAGTCGATTGAAACGATGCGTGAGTTCGCTCTTGAGTCGGGCGCTGCCATGGCCCAGTTTACGATATACAATCCCTATCCCGGAACCAAAGATTATCATGAGATGATGGCCGACAGAAAAAACCTTGACCGCCCTGGCTACGTCCCGAAGCATAAGACAGAGATTCTACATGATCGCTTCTGGCTCACTTTCCAAAAACCCGCAGACATAATCAAGCATCCCAATATGACCAGAGAGGAGTTGATACGCGAGAACAAACGGTGTTGGGACGCCTTTTACTCATCGAAAGAGGTCTTCAAACGCGCGACCCGAGGCATCGGCAAACGCTGGTCGCCGGCAGCCCGGATTTCATACATTATGCTTTGCTTTATCTTCAAGCGCATATATTCCGAAAACGGTATTTCAGCCGATAGCGTTAAAAGAAGAAAGGCAGGCTTCATCACCAGGTTCCTCGTCAGAATCGCATTGGGATTCTATAGCCGCTTCTTTCAAAAGAAAAAGCTCCGACCGAAGGCCCCCCCGATAAAATCACCCTCTGATGGTGCCAGGCTCGATGAGAGTGCAGCCCTCATGTCTCAGGGGCGCGAAGTCATTGAACCGCAACGATGAATCTTATAGACTGTATCCGGTTTTGAAGGTAAAACGACCCCTTCGATTTCCCTTTGCAGATCGAGTCTTTGCAATCGAGTAAGCGGTGGCCGAGATAAAGAACGAAAACTTATGGCGGCGGCCATGGATAATGAGACCAATGAGTTAAGCAAAACAGGGGTTGATGTTGCGAATCAACAGACTCAAGCCCTACTCGTGCCCTTACCATCTACATTTGCCGACGGACGTTACGAACTCAGGCGCTTGATCGGCCAGGGCGGACAAAAGCAGGTGTTTCTGGCCTGGGACACTCGCCTGAGTCGCGATGTTGCAATCTCTTTACTGAAGATAGAACGACTCGATTCCAATAGCATCACCCGCCTCTGGCGTGAAGCTCGAATGATGGGGCGGCTCGGCGATCACCCTCACATAGTGACTCTACATGATGTAGGTGAAGAAGCGGGGCGACCCTACATCGTGAGCCAGTATATCGAAGGCGGCTCGGTGGGCGACCTGTTGAAACGATCCGAGAAGCACCGCCTGCCGATCGAGGAGGCCACACAGATCGCAGAGCAGGTCTGCCAGGCCCTTGCTTATGCGCACAGCCTCGGAGTCGTTCATCGCGATCTGAAGCCGGGAAATGTCTGGCTCACTCAGGAAGGGAAAGCGATGCTGGGCGATTTCGGTCTGGCAATCGGTCTCGACCTTTCGCGGATCACGATGGAAGGCGTCATAATCGGGACAGCCCTATACCTTTCGCCCGAGCAGATACTCGGGCACGAAGCCGGGCCTCGAAGCGACCTCTACTCTCTCGGAGTGATGCTCTACGAAATGGTGACGGGACGGACTCCGTTTGTAGGCGATCAACTGGTGACGATCATCTCTCAGCATATAAGCGCCGCGCCCGTTGCGCCCTCGTTCCAGAACCCGGAAATACCGGAATCGCTCGAAAAACTGATACTACAACTGCTTGCCAAGGCCCCCGATGATCGCCCGGAAAGTGCTGCCGCCGTGGCGCAAATGCTGACGGCAATCTCTACTTATACATCCGAGTCGTCCGGGCGGCCCGCGCAGCAGGACTTCAGATCGCTTGCCCGGCTCGCAGGAGGCGTCTTCGTAGGCCGCGAGCAGGAAATATCGGCTCTTCAGGAGGGGTTGAATGATGCCATAGCAGGGCAGGCCCGGCTCTTTATGCTCATAGGCGATCCGGGGAGCGGCAAGACCCGAACGACGGAACAACTGGCAATATACGCGCGGCTGCGCAAGGCAGAGGTGCTCGTGGGCCGGTGCTATGAAGGCGAAGGCGCTCCCGCCTTCTGGCCCTGGGTACAGATCATTCGCACTTATGCGCAGGAGCGAAGCCCTGAGTCGCTCTTTTCAGTAATGAGCTTATGCGCATCCGAGATCGCTCGCGTCGTTCCCGAGGTCGGGAGCAAATTGCCTGACCTGCCGCCGCCGCCTGCACTCGAACCTGCACAGGCCCGCTTCCGCCTGTTTGACAGCATAACCGCATTCCTCAAAAATGCTGCGAGAGCACGCCCGCTCGTCCTCATCCTCGAAGACCTTCACTGGGCCGATACGCCTTCGCTTCTGCTCCTTCAATTCCTCGCAAGAGAGATTAGAGATTCGCGATTGCTTGTGATCGGCACGTTCCGCGATATTGAACTCAGGCGACATCACCCGCTTGCGCGGACGCTTGCCGAACTGTCCCGGCAAAATATCGGCAAGCGTATAATCCTGCGAGGACTTACCGAGCCGGATGTGGCGCGGTTCATAGAGGTAACCGCCGGAATCGAGCCGGCCGAAGAAATCGTCATGGCCGTTTACAAGGAGACGGAAGGAAATCCTTTCTTCGTGAAAGAGATCGTCAGGCTAATGGTTTCTGAGGGCCATCTCGAACGCCTGGTCGATCCGGCCTCTTTGAATATTCGAATTCCTGAGAGCGTGCGCGAGGTTGTAGGACGCCGCCTGGACCGCTTGTCTGAAGAAGCATATAGAATCCTGACCATCGCCTCGGTCCTCGGCCGGGAATTCGGTCTCGATGACCTGGGGCCGCTTCATGATTTTTCCTCCGAGCGATTGATCGAGCATCTCGAAGAGGCGGAGGCTGCCCGTGTCATCAATGAAATCCCAAAAGCGCCTGGCCGGTACAGGTTTTCACATTTGCTTATATGCGAAACGCTATACGATGGCATCAGCACCGCGCGCCGCGCGCATCTGCATCAACGCATAGCGCAGACCCTCGAAAGCCTTCATGCAGACTCGCTGGACCTTCACCTTGCGGAGATCGCTTTCCACTACTTTCAAGCCGCGCCGGGCGGTGATGCAGATAAAGCCATAAGCTATGCAGTCAGGGCTGCCGAACGCGCTACGAGGTTGCTGGCTTATGAAGAAGCAGCCGGGCACTATGAGCGCGCTCTAAAGGTTTTGGAACTAAGCCGAGGCTCGGATGAAAACCGTTGCGAGTTGTTGCTGGCTCAGGGAGAGGCCCACATGAAGGTCGGCAACACAGAGAAAGCCAGGGAGTGTCTTCAACAGGCGGCGTCCCTGGCAAGGCGAATGTGTGCGCCGGAACAACTCGCCCGCGCAGCGCTCGGCATGGGAACGGGAGCGATTGGGGGAACACGCTATGGGCAGGTCGATCAGCTACAGGTCGATCTGCTCGAAGAGGCGCTCGATGCATTGGGAGAAGGTGACAGTGCCCTGCGCTGCCGCTTGCTCGGACAGTTGGCTCTCGCGCTTTATTACTGGCCGGGAGCGCGCCGGGTGCTGCTCAGTCAGCAGGCAGTCGAGATGGCGCGCCGCGCCCACGACGATTCAGCATTGCTCTCCGCCCTCTTCAGCCGGTGCATCACGCTCGAAGGATACAATGAGACCGAAGAGCGGCTTGAGGCAGCGACCGAACTCGTGCGTATAGCAGAAGAGACAGGGAACGAAGAGATGGCCCTGCGCGGTCACTATCGTCGCTTTCGTGAGTTGATCGAATTGGGAAACATCTCGGCCGCAATCGAAGAGCGCGAAATATACGTGCGCCTGGCCGAAGAACTCCGGCAGCCGCTTTATCTGTGGCTGGTTCCTTTCTCAAAGGCGTCGCTCGCATTGCTGGAAGGCCGCTTTGAGGAGTGTGAGCAGCTTGCGAAGGAAGCACTGGCAATCGTAGAGCGTGTTCAGGACGAGAACGCTTTGCTCTTTTTCCGAACCATCATGGCCATTCTCAGAAGAACTCAGGGAAGGGCCGAAGAGCTTGAGGCTGGCGTGAAGGAGTTCCTTGAGAAGTATCCTTCGATCCCGGCCTGGCGAGCCTCTCTTGCCAACATCTACCGCGAGATGAAGCGCCCCGAAGAGGCGCGAGTTCTGTTTGAAGGTCTGGCTTCAAATAATTTCGCCGACCTGCCGCGAGACGGAGCCTGGCTTGGGGGCATGGCTCTCCTGAGCAGTGTGTGCGCGTTCCTCAAGGACAGCGCCCGCGCCGCGATTATGTATGAGATATTATGCCCCTTTGCAGACCGCAATATCGTGGTCGGCAGTTCGGCTATATGCTACGGACCCGTTACACTTTACCTCGGTATGCTGGCCGAGACCCTCGGTCGAAACGAGTCGGCGGCCGGTTATTTTGAAGAGGCCATCAAGTCAACCCGGGAGATAGGGGCCAGACCTTTCGAGGCTTACGCACGGTATGAGTATGCCGCGATGCTGATCGCCGGAAAACATCCTGGTGATCCTGAAAAAGCTACGGAAAATCTTGAACAGGCTTTCGAGATAGCGAATCAAACTGGAATGAAAGGATTGATAGAAGATATACAATCCATAAGGCAGGCAACCTGAACCTCTATCAACGGGTCTCGAACCCTTAGTCTCAGCCTTGAAATTCGCGCTGAACCAGTTCGCGCGGATTGAGTGAACCGCCGTTTTGTTTATAAGGTTCGAGAATCAGCCTGAATCGATCGCAGGTCATTTGCAGATGGCCGGGTTCCGTGTGAGAAATATACCTGTCCTTCTTTTCAAGGTTTTCGTCCGCCCACAGGGGTTGCAGGTTTTCGAGCGACCAGCACAATCTCAATTCGTATTCATCAATGCCGTTTTCGCTTGTCAGGTTGAACCATGATTTTGGAATTATATGGTCTATATGCCAGAGAGAGCCATAGTTCTCCCAGGACATCCCAGGCTGAAAGAGCGATTCGAGGCGATGTCTGAGATCATCGACCGAGTAGCCCAGGATTTTAAACGCGGATTTACGATCCTTTTTAATGGCCCTCCGGATAGATGCGCTAATGTAATTACGCAATCGGTAAGTTGGGTCTGTTCGAAGACGCTCGCTTTGGTAATCCCGCCAGTAATCGCGATTCTCCTCGCGCCATTGTCGGTTATACTCGCGTCTTCTTTCTCGATGCGTTTTTCTATACTCTTCGCCGTATTGCTTCATCCGGTCGGCATTCTTCTCCCGCCAAGCCTTCATTACCACCTGCCGACAGGGTTTGCAATATACCTGCAAGCCATCGCGTTGTGCCCTGTCTTTACTAAAAGCATCAAGCGATTTCTCAATGCCGCATTTGGGACATCGTTTGGTTCTTTTCATCGGCGCGGTTGTTTCGGCAGAAAGCAGGCTCTGCAAAGACGATTCCAGAAGGCTGCCTGGTTTCGAAGGTGGTATACCGCTAACGGGGCTCGAACCCGTAATCTCAGGCGTGAGAGGCCTGCGTGTTAACCACTTACACTATAGCGGCAAAAAACTGCTCATCAATCGGTCTCGCGCGATTCGATCGCTTATGCGCGAACACGGCCGATGATTCATCCGACCGGTTTAGTATACACACATGGCTTACGGGGCGCAACGCTGCGAAAATCGATACAGGCGGCTGATATTACTAGAAGAAGCCCTTGAGATGGCCGCAGGTCTTCGACTCAACACGCCTTTGAGAAGCTCGCCATGCACGGGAGATTTCGATCTTGTTCAACTGCCTTGCGCGTGATATTCTTTCGCTGCTCATGAAGCGACCGGAGCATAAAACATATCTGTTTCTCCTGCGCGCGCTGGTGGTCGTCAGCCTGCTCGCAGGTCTGTGCGCTCATATCGACAGCACCGCGTTCGAGATGTCGGCCCAGGCAAAATCGCCTGCCGAGGACCAGCCTGATTTAGTGGAATGTCCTTCACTCGCCGGTTCTGATGTAGCCTGTTTGGAAGGCCGGACGCCGCACCAGAGCGAGCCTAAACGGCTGCGGCTGCGCCTTGTAACGCACGCATCAACCAATCCTCTCGAACTGTCGCTCATAGGACGCCGCCGGTCGCACGTCACACATCCGCAATCATACTATCCCTGGTCCTACATATCACAAATATCCGACCGCGCCCCGCCACTCTCTGTTTGATCTCTCATTCGAAATCCATCACCGCTCCGGCCCGCGCCCTTGAAAGGCAGGCTCGCAGCTATCTATTTATCTGACCGAAACGACGCAGAATCGTAGCCGATTCTATCGTAGCCGATTCTATCGTAGCCGATTCTATCGT
>JAKEHD010000174.1 GCA_022615215.1 Blastocatellia bacterium | reverse complement strand
GGGCGAACTTCCTCAAAAAGAACGGGAGCGACTCGAAACGCTTTTGATGGCATCTCCTCGACAAAGGCAGGATTTGGAGTTTACCAGAGACCTGATTGAAGACCTGACCGCTGCAAGTCGGCAGTCCGACCGTGAGAGAGGGGACTTCATATCAAAAGAGATGGGGGCGAGCGACCTGCCCGGCGCGAGGCCCGTCCCCTGGTGGAAATCGATCCTCGATTCCTTGCATTCGAGAGGCCCGATGAGGATAGCCTATCTCGTCACATCGGGGCTTATGGCGGCGCTTTTCGTCTCGACGCTGATATGGAGCCTCGTTCTGCAAAACAGAATCGAGCGCTTGGAAGCGGAGCGCGCGACGCTTGAGAAAAAAGAGCGCGATTTGCGACAGCAAATCGATGATCGAAGCGATTATAATGAAAAACTGGCTGAAGAACTGGAAAGCGAACGCAACAGGCGCGCCGAGGTCGAGCAAGAACTGGCTGGTCTAAAAAGCTCTGCGACGCCCCCCACACCCGAAAGCACCGCTTCGTTCTTATTGAGGATAGACGCCATCTCGCGAGGCATCTCCGACTCAAACATAGTAAATCTCCCTAAAGGAGCGCGCCGCCTCCGTTTGCAGATAGAGCTTGATGAAAAGGATAAATACAGGCGTTACGGGGGAGCGATCAAGACTTTCGAGGGCGAGGAAATCTGGCGCGAGGATGTTCTACGCGCCGAGCGCACAGCTTCGGGCGATCTCGTCCTGACATTGCCGACAAGCTTGTTTGCCGTCCGAGACTATACACTGACGTTGAAGGGAGAGAATGAGCGAGGCGATTGGGTCGAGGTCCGCGACTACTCGTTTCGCATCAGGAAGTAAGATCGGTGCAAGGCTTTTTGATACGGCTGCCTTTTTGAAATCCTGCCAGTTGCCAATTCACTCACAAGTATAGAAGGCCCCGCCCATAAACTTTGGCTTCGAGCATAAAACAACCGGGCAGCCTGCCTTGAGCAGGGCCTCAGCAAGCTTCATTGAATAAAAATCAGCTCGACAATCTATAAGTGACGACAGGAGCGGAAATATTTCAGCGAGAACCATCGAGAGGAATGAATTCGCCGTCGTCTATCTTTCCGCTCCGCACCCGGTAAAGGGTCACGCCCGATCTAAAGTCTATGCCCGGCGCAGCAGTGGGACCGACTACTGCCGCCGTTTGATGGAATCGCGTCCTGTTTCCCCGCATCTCGTATACGATCTGCTCTCGAAGATGATTGTGACCTCCGAGAGCGAGCGTATATGTGTGCGCTTTCAGGACAGCCAGGATGTCGGCCGCATTCGAGACCGAGTGGCGAAACTGTTTCTTGCCGTTTACGGTTATGAGCGTAGGGGCTAAAAGGTCTTCATCGTAACCCCACAGGCTCATCGCCGTTGTGTAAAACGGTATGTGATTGAAGGTCACAATCGCAGTCGTCTTTGAAACATGAGAGAGGTCTTGCTTCAACCATTCCAGTTGAGTTGAATCCACATGCCCGTAGTACCATAGATCATCGTAGTCGACCGAATCGAGACCTATGAAATGCACACCGCCATAGTTGAAAGAGTAATAGTTCGGTCCAAGATAATGGCGATACATCTTTTTTCCGTAGAGCGGATGGTCGGCGCTCACAAGAGATTTGTGGCGCTCTATGGCGAATATCTCGTGATTGCCTGGGACGCTCCACACGGGCACAGGAAACTGCTCTATCTCGCGCAGATACATCTCGTAATAACTCCTCGCCTCTTTTTCCGTCACACGCAGCGCATCGCGCACGAGGTCTCCGGTCACGAGGACGAACGCGGGGCGCAAGGAAGCGACTATCTCTCGCAGTTTTCGCAAACGAGGAAGGCTCGTTTCACTCGTGTGAGTATCGGACGCATGTACGAAAGTGAAATCAGCGACCGCAGGCGCAGGGGTCAGTGGAAAATCTATTCCGGCATTGTTCGCTCCGTCAGGGACTCTTCGCCACACAGGTCCGACCGAACTGTAGCCTTCAGGCAAGCTGACGAAGACGATTCCATAGCTCCGAGAGTTTTCGAGACGATAGCGGCCATCAGGACCGCTTGCGACCGCCTGCACCTGATCGGAGACGACCACGCCGGGAATCCCTTCTTCTCCATCATCGCGTCTGCCGTTTTTATTTCGATCAACAAAGATCATCCCGGTTATGGTTGCCTGCTGACCGGACACTACATCTTGAGTCGATCGACAGGAATTCTCAGGAGCGGAAGCAGAGCCGACAGAGATGAAAAGGTTAAGCAGGAAAGCCGTAACCGTCACGGCGCTGGTTAAGAGTGAGGTCGCTTTAAAGTGAAATTTCATGTACGGTCCTCATTGTTATGATCCTGGCAGGATGCATGTCATTCAAGGCTCTGTTTCAAAACAAGACAGCAGCTTGCGAATGCAGGCAGGCGCGTTTCTGCCCGCTCCTGCTACACACAAAGTCAGAGAGGGGCGGCCTTGCAGTGGCCGCTCTTACATTCTATGGCGTCAGCACAACTTTGCCGAACTGAGCGCGCTCACGAATCGCTCGGTGAGCATCCGCAGCCTTTTCGAGCGGTAATACTCGATCAACAACAGGCTTCAAACGACCCTCTTCGACGAACTTCAATGTCTGCACAAGCTCGTGCTTCGAACCCATGTAAGAACCGTGCAGGCTTATCTGGCGCGCAAAGAGGAGCCTTATATCGAGATTCCCTTTCGGGCCGGAGGTGGCCCCGCAGGTCACAAGGCGTCCGCCTCGCGCGAGACTGCGCAGGCTCTTCTCCCAGGTGAATTCTCCCGTGTGCTCGAAGACTACATCGACTCCGCGCTTGCCTGTGAGTCGTTTCACTTCATTCAAAAAATCCTGCTCGATGTAATTTATGACCTCGTCTGCGCCGAGCGATTTCGCCTTCTCAAGCTTTTCCGCGCTGCCCGCAGTCGCAAAGACGCGAGCGCCGAGGAGTTTGCCCATCTGAATTGCGGCCGAGCCGACGCCGCTGCCCGCCGCATGAACCAGTAAGGTCTCGCCCGGTTTGAGAGCGACTCTTTCGGTCAGCATGTGCCACGCGGTCACAAAAACAAGCGGCAGCGAAGAGGCTTCTTCGAAGCTGAGATTTTTCGGCTTGGGCAGCACGTTGAACGAAGGCGCTTTGACGAATTCCGCGTATCCTCCGTTGCTGCGATAACCGATTATGTCATAATGCGGGCAGAGGTTGTCACGGCCCGAAGCACAGTAATGGCAATGCCAACACGATAGGCCCGGCGATAGGAGCACTTCATCGCCTGGGCTTGTATTTTTAACGAGCGAGCCGACTTTCTCTATAACTCCCGAAATGTCCGACCCCAAAATGTGCGGCATAGGGAACTCTACGCCCGGCAACCCGCCGCGCACCCAAACGTCAAGATGATTCAGTGCACAGGCCTTCACCCTGACAAGCACCTCGTTATCGGCTATCTCAGGTTCAGGGAAATCCACGAGTTCCAGAACGTCTTCCGAGCCGTGCTCTCTTATGACTACAGCCTTCATCGCATCCCTCCATCAAGTATTCAAAAACGAAGATGACAAGGATAGCATTCAGGCAAAGGGCGGGCAATCACGGGGCAGTGGTCGGCAGAAATGATGAATGATGAATGATGAATCCGGAGTTCGATACTCATCATTCATCATTCCGCGTGAGATCGTTTCCCCTACTGACCACTGATCACTGTCTTGTCCATCTCTTTCTCAAAGATTACAGCGTTCGGGAACTCGGCTTTGATATCGCTGAAGACTTTCGTCCAGCCGCCGCGTTTTTCGATGAACTCACTCTTTTCGCTCAACACTGGCAGGTGCATCACGATGATTTGCGCGGGCTTCAGGTGCTGGCGGATCGCCCGTTTCCAGTCATCCGACATAAAGTACCAGTAAGGGATGAAAGCCACGTCAATCTTGTCCTTGACGAGATCATAACTTTTGAAATCATCTGCGCTGGCCTCTGAATCGCCTATATGCAAAAACTTCCTGCCGCCGACCTCGAACAAGAGACCGAGATTTTCAAAGGGCCGGTTGCGCCCGTGATGAATATTCAGAATCTGCAAGTTGATGCCGCCATGCGTGAGACTCATGCGCTCGCCCTCTTTCGGGAGCAAGCCGGTGACACGGCTTTCAATCGCCTCGTATCGGTCGAAGGCAGTTTTGAGCTTTTCGACTGACTGCCTTGTAGAGATGAATCGCGCCTGCGGGTTGTTCGCGAGATGCTCGGCCACTGCGAGCGGGTCAAAGTGATCGGGATGGAAATGAGATGCCAGCACCAGATCGACGCCGTCGAAGGGGCTTTGCGCCTTTTCCAGTCTCTCCCGTGTTGCCGACGAAGGCACAGGGTAAGGTTTGACGCCTTCGCGGACGAGCGCATCGACGAGCACTTTCTGCTCTCCCGATGCGATCAAAAATCCTTCGTTGGCGATATATGTGACTTCGACCGGTGTGCTGACAGGTTGGCTGATGGCGTGAGACCGCGCCCCACGCCTCTGTATCACTGTAACACTGGCAATGGCCGCGAGGCTGAGCAGCAAAATTACATATCTGCCCTTCATATTGTGTCCCCTCTTTTACTGTCCGTAGCCAGTGGCCCGTCGTCCGTTGTTCTTTGCATCAAGGTCTCGTCAAAAGCTACTAAACCACTGACCACTGCTTATTCATACCTG
>JAKEHD010000173.1 GCA_022615215.1 Blastocatellia bacterium | reverse complement strand
CATCCTTCCGCCTTCATCCTTTCCGAATCGCTCCCCCGCTCCCCGGCTCTTCTCACGCCTCTCTCTTCACTTTGGCCAGATAGCTTGTCGGCGGTCTCAGGTTGAGTTGTTCCAACAAGACGTAATTGCGATGATCGCGTTTGAGCCGGGCCACACGGCTCTCCGAGTCGATGACGTTCCCGAATGTTATCGCCTGCGCAGGGCAACTCTGCTGGCAAGCCGTCTGAATCTCTCCGTCCCTGACGGCGCGGCCCTCGTTGCGGGCGCGAATCTTCGCCTCTTCTATGCGCTGCACACAGAACGTGCATTTCTCCATAACGCCGCGCGAGCGCACGGTCACATCCGGGTTGAGAGCGAGGTTTGCAATGGCGTCGTCGTGCGGGTACTCGAACCAGTTGAAGCGGCGCACCTTGTATGCGCAGTTGTTTTCGCAATAGCGCGTGCCCACGCAACGGTTGTAGACCTGCATGTTCAACCCCTCGCTGCTATGCACGGTCGCAAGCACGGGGCAGACGCTCTCGCACGAAGCGTTGTCACACTGCTGGCACATGATCGGTTGATAGTGGACTTCGCCCGTCTCATCCTGCCCTTCGTAGTAGCGATCAATTCTTAGCCAGTGCATCTCGCGGCGGCGGCGCACCTCGTCTTTGCCGACTACGGGCACGTTGTTTTCAGCCTGGCAACTCAGTATGCAAGCCGAACAACCCGTGCAGGCGTCGAGGTCGACGACCATGCCCCACTTGTGTTCGTTGTACTCATAACCGGGCCAAAGGCTCTCCGCTTCAGGTCCATGCTCGCCCCCCTTGAGCGCCTGGCCTTCCAGGTACTTGTCGAGCGAAATCTCCTTGATGATAGGCTTGCCTTCGAGCGTGTCCTGCACCTGAGTCTTTGCGAACTCAATACATCTCGATGTCTTCTCAAGAGTGATGCCCGGAGAGGTGTACTGAAATGTTTCGTCCTCGAAAGCGACGAACGGGTAAGCGTTGACGCCGACGCCGTTGCCCGCCTTGCCCGCTTTAGTCCTGCCGTATCCGAGCGCGACCGACACACAATCGTCGTGATGGCCCGGTTGTATGTGGACGGGAATCTCTATCGAAGTCTCGCCCCTTGAGACGCGAACGATCTGTCCCTCTTCAAGCCCCATCTTCTCAGCATAAGAAGGCGACACCTGAGCGTAGTTGTCCCATGTAATCTTCGTAATCGGGTCGGGGAGTTCATGGAGCCAGGGATTATTCGCATGCGCGCCGTCGCGCAGCGAGACTTTCTCATACAACACGACGCTCAGGCCGCCTGCCAACGCTATGGCTTTCGACCTCAACCGCTCGGCCGCACCGCCGATACTGTGGGGGTGCAGGGGTGCGGGGGTGCGGGGGTGCTCAGGTTCTGGCTTCACTGCCTCCATGGCTCCCCTGCTCCCCTGCGCCCTTGCTCCCCTGCTCCTCTGCTCCTCCGCACCCCTGCCCCCGCCTTCCAGGATGAATGCGCCGTCGTGAAGCGTCCGGTCCCAGAACTCGTCGAAGGTCGCATACCCCTTCTGCCGGGAGAAGAATCTCTCTCGCCAGCTTTCTCTCAGGACTTCGTAAAAACTTCTCTGGTCTCCGCTCCACCTCAGAAGGCTTTCTTGATAAGGTCTCGTCTGAAATATCGGAGCGATTGCAGGTTGAGAAAGGCTCAACACTCCCGGCGCGCGCCTCGCATCGTTCCATGATTCGAGAAAGTGCGATTGAGGGCAGGCATAATCAGAGAGCGCCGCTGTCTCATCAAGGCTCGAATTGAGCGAGACCTTGAGCGGGACTTTATCGAGCGCGCCCGCGAACTCCCTGGCCGCGTGATAATCGTAAGCCGGGTTCACGCCTATCATTACAAGCGCCGCCACCTCGCCCGCCTTCATCTCTTTCACAAGCTCCGCCATCTGATGGTCGCCGCTTTCAGCTTCCGAGATCGCAGGGCCAATCTCGATTGTCTTGCCATAGCTACCGGCTGCCGCATTGATGAGATTCACAAGGTACTGAGCATCCGAGTCGTTCGAGCCGCAAACGACGAGCGATTCGCCTTGAAGTTCTACGATCTGTTGAGCGACCCGCTCAATCGCCTCTGCGGCGCGTTGGTTGATTTGCGAACGGTCTGCGATAGCCGTTTCAATCTCCGGGATAGCGCGAGTCTTTTCGGCCACGAGTTTCGCAAGGAGAAGCAACGCTTGAATCTGCTCGGCGGGCGATACGCGAATGCGAGTGTCGGCTTTGCTGCCGGTCAGAGACATTCGCGATTCGAACTGTATGTGGCGTGCGGTCAATAAAATGTATTCATTCTCGCGCCTTCCCTCTTCGACGCGACGCGCCGTCGTGTAATCGCGCGCGAATTGCGCCGGCGAAATCCATGTCCCGAGGAAATCCGCGTCGAATCCCACGATCAGCTTCGCTTTATCAAAATGGTACAGAGGATTTGCAGCCACGCCATGAGACATCGAGTGCGCGCGCGCGATGGCCGCAAGCGACATGGGCTTGTAGACCACGTGTTTGCCGTCGGAAAACTGTTTGAGAAACGCGGCTATCACGTCCTTCGAAGTCGGGCTGTTGAGGTCGGGCGTCAGCACTCGCACCTTGCCGCCGGACTCTTTTATCGAAGCGAGCCGGGCGATTATTTCAACGTCCGCCCGTTGCCAGTCAGCCGGGTTGGAAGCGATCAGAGGTTGCCTGAGCCGTTCGGAGTCGAACAACTCGAATACCATCGCATGAGCGACGGCGCACAACCCGCCTTTCGACAGAGGGTGGTCGGGATTGCCTTCGAGCTTGATGGGCCTGCCGTCGCGCACCTTTATCAGAGTGCCGCAAGCGGCGCTGCATCCTCCGCAGGTCGAGGCGTACCAATTGGCAATTCCGGGCGTGAGTTCTACCGGCTGATTGACGTAAGGGATTATCTTTTGCGTGGGCGGACGGCAACCGCTCAACGCCGCCGCCGCAACCGAAAAGCCTATCATCTCGATAAAGGTCCGCCGCGACAAGAAAGAAATCTTTATCGCGGCGCGCGGCATATCTGAACCATCCGGCCCGGCTTGCGGCTGGCAATCTTGAGGAAAAAAGTCTTCCTTTTGCTGCCCCATTATTTTCCAGAGTTTCTCTCCGCTCATAACTATCTTCAGTAGGGGCAGACCTACGTGTCTGCCCTGCGACCGGGGCGCACACTCAGGTGCGCCCCTACTTTTCAGTGATGGCACACCGAGCAATCGGTCGAAGCCATAAGCCTCGCCTCGGACACCTCTTTCGATACTCTTGGCTTGCCCGCTTCGTCGAGCGTCACTTCTCTATGGGTGCGATGGCACGAAACGCACATGCCCATCTGAAGAGTTTCCGTCTGCGACACGCGCTCCATGGTCTCGACAGGCCCGTGACATTGCTGGCATTTGATTCCGGCCGTCACGTGACGGCTGTGATTGAAGACCGCATGATCGGGCAGGTCGTGTACCTTGACCCATTCGATGGGCCGGTCTTCGGCTATCGCTTGAGCGATCTTTTGAATCTCAGGCGAATCGGGTTTTATGCGCGTGTGACAGTTCATGCAGACCGATGCCGCAGGCACGCCCGCGACTTTGGATTTTTCGGCCGCCGAGTGGCAATAGAGGCAGGAGATTTTATTATCGCCCGCGTGCAACTTGTGCGAGAAGTTTATCGGCTGAACAGGCTCATAGCCCTGCTGATTTCCGGGCCACCTGAAGGTAGACCCCTGCCAGAGGGCCAGCCCTCCGAACACCGTCACAAGCAGCGCGATTATCTTTGCCGTCCTGATGGTCATCTCTCACCTATACTCATCTCGCCGCGATAGTGCGGCCCGAAGGCGCAGGTTCGCTGCCCGCGGGCGCAACCGCCCCCGAAGTCTCCGTCTTCGGCCAGGGAGCGCGCCCTCTAAGCCGTCGCCGGTTCCAGTTCCACACGACAAGTTGATAAGGCCGCCACAGATAATGGATGGGCACGACGAGCATGTGGACCAGCCTCGAAAACGGAAAGATCGCCGCGAGCAGGAATGCATTCACTATGTGCAGCTTCACGGCGAGCGGCAGCGGCGCGATCATTTTCAGGTCCGGCTCAAGAGCAAACAGCGAACGCAAATAAGGCACAGCCGAGGCCGCATACCACGATGACCCCCAGCGATAAAAGAGCGCGACATACACGCCGAGCGCCACCTGCACGAACAGCAGCACGAGTACCAGCACGTCTACTTTCGATGTGACGGCGCGGATTCGCGGCGAGGTCAGACGGCGAGCGATCAGGCTCACTATGCCTACAAGGCACATAAGCCCGAAGAGCAATCCCGTGCTCTCAAGTACGTAGAGCCTCGCCGGCACGCCGTTGAACCACAACACCTGAGAAGGAAACAGAAACCCTATCAGGTGCCCGAACATCGCGCCGAGTATCCCTATGTGCCAGGGCACCGAGCCGTAAAACAGTTCTCTCGTCTCAAGGAATTGAGATGAGAGGCTCGAATAGGTGAAGCCTTTGCGGACGTACCTTTGAATAGTGACGACCACGAATAGCGTCGCCGCCGCATAAGGAAGAATGATGAATACAAGATTGTCTATCATAGCTGTTCGCTCCTAACCTGCTCGCCCCTCGCCCTCGCATCGGCCCTCGACCCGATCTGATAAAACTCCGGTATACTGTCTGCGCCCGCAACCACGGCCGCACGGTAGTCCTCCGGCAACTCAAGCGACAGATAGTCGCGTGTGACTTTCAACAGATGTCGATAAGGATTTTCGGCCTGGCTCAAAGCTTCGATCATTTTGTCGAGGGCAGGCACCAGGCATTCGCCTATCAGGGCGATGCGTAATTCATCGTCTGCGAGCCTGACGAGCAATCGCAGCAACACGGGCAGGTAATCGGGCAGTTGATGCTGTTGGCCGAGTTCGAATGGAGATTCGGTCTCATGCAGATTGGCCAGGAAGAGACCCCGCTTGTAGTTTTCGCCGAAGAGGTGATACCCGATTTCGAGCGCGCACACAGGGTTGAGGTCGAACGTCTGAGTGTACCGCTCCTGAAGCGATGCGAGCGGCGTTCCTTCGACCGCGTTGCAAAAGCGGACGAACTCATCTGCGGACCTTTCTGCGAGCGCCCGCTTGCAGTCGGCCAACCGTTCGCCCCACCCCTCTTCCGGGTACTCAAGCAAGTCTGCAATCTCTTCGTATAGATGGCTCATAATTTTTGTCCTCCCCTCACATGCCCCTCGCATTTTTTACTCGCGTGATGCTTTCTGTAGAGGGGCGTTTGGAAGGATGAGGGATGAAGGATGAAGGATGAAGGCTACTCGCTTCTTTTTCATCCTTCTCACCGAAGCCTTCATCATGACCGAACCCTGCGGCTCCCCTGCTCCCCTGCTCCCCCGCTCCCCTGCTTCTTTCAAGCTCCTCTCGTGGCGCGCTCGTGAAATCCTATGCCCGCTTCGCCCTTCTCTTCCCAAAGGTCGTCGTTGAGCATTTGCATGGCTTCCTCGCGGTGCATGGGCGGGATGACGTATCGCTCATCCATAGTCGGCAACGAGGTCAGCCGGTATATCTGCTCGGCCTCCTCTTCGTTTGAATCGACCTGTTCGAGCGCGCGATGCACCTGCGCCGGGTCCAGGTCGCCTACGGTTTCGAGCCGCTTGAAGAGCCGCACCGCGTACTGCTTCTTGAGCGCAAGCCTCACGTGCTCGATATTCCCTCCCGAAAAGAGCCTTGCGAGGTACTCCATCGGCAGCCGCGCTTTCTCAATAGGGCTGAACAATTCCTGATTCGCAGTGTCGTAGAGACCATCATCGGTCTTTGCCATCACGGGCAGCAGAGGCGGCACATAAAACAGCATGGGCAAGGTCCGAAATTCAGGATGAAGGGGCAGCGCGAGCTTCCATTGCTTGACGTATCTGTAGACCGGCGAACGGCGGGCCGCTTCGATTGTGCGATCATCAATTCCGTTCTTGAGCGCCTCTTCGCATACGCGCGGGTCGAAGGGGTCGAGTATCATCTCGCGCTGCGCCTCTACGAGTTTGTCATCCGCTACAGACATGGCTTCGAGCATAAGGTCAGCGTCGTAGAGCAGCGCGCCCAGATAGCGAATCCTCCCGACGCAGGAATGAAAACAGGCGGGTGCCTGCCCCGTCTCAAGTCGCGGGAAACATAGAATGCATTTTTCGGATTTGCCTGTGGACCAGTTATAAAAGGTCTTCTTGTAGGGGCAGGCCGTCACGCACATTCGCCAGCCTCGGCACCGCTCCTGATTTATGAGAACTATGCCGTCTTCGCCCCGTTTGTATATAGCGCCCGACGGGCAGGCCGCCACACACGCCGCGTTCAAACAGTGATTGCATATACGCGGCAGATAGAAGAAGACCAGCCGCTCAAGGTCGAAGACTTCCTGTCGCTGTTCGGGAGTGAGCGCGTCGAGATTCGGATCGTTCGCCGCATATACGGGCGAGCCGCCCAGGTCGTCGTCCCAGTTCGGTCCCGCTTCGATGTCAATCGGCCTCCCCGTGACCATAGAGATAGGTCGGGCCGTCGGCTGGTCAGCGCCCTCCGGCGCATTGAAAAGGTCTTCGTAACGATAGGTCCACGGCTCGTAGTAATCGTCCATGGTCGGCATGTTAGGGTTGTGAAATACGTTCAAGACCCTGAGCACCCTGCCGCCCATCTTGAGTTCGGGCTGCCCGTTCTTCTGCTCCCACCCGCCTTTGTATTTCTCCTGGTCTTCCCAGGCCGTAGGATAGCCCGTGCCCGGCTTGGTCTCGACGTTGTTCCACCACATGTACTCAGCCCCTTTGCGGTCGGTCCATACGTTCTTGCAGGCTATCGAACAGGTGTGACAGCCTATGCATTTGTCGAGGTGAAAGACCATAGAGATTTGCAATCGAACGTCCATAATTTTGTCCTTTGTCCGTGTGGCTTCTTGACCACAGATAACACGGATAGCACGGAAACTTGTGTTATCTGTGAAATCTGTGGTTGATCTTCTGACCACTGATCACTGATGAATTACCAATCAACCTTCTCCAACTTTCGAACCAGCACGAACGTGTCGCGGTTTACGCCCGTCGGTCCCCAGTAATTGAAGTGATAAGTGAATTGCCCGTAGCCGCCGACCATAAAGAGCGGCTTCAAACGAATGCGCGTCAGGCTGTTATGGCCGCCCGCGCGCCGGTTCCCGCGCATGGGCGATTTGGGCACAGAGAGCGTGCGCTCAGGCGAGTGATATTGAATGCAAGCGCCTCGCGGTATTCGCGCGCTCACAACAGCCCGCGTGCATACAACCCCGTTGTCGTTGTATACCTCTACCCAGTCGTTGTCTTCTATTCCTATATCGGCGGCGTCCCGGTCGTTTATCCATAGCGGTTCGCATCCGCGCGACAGCGTCATCATGCGGTGATTGTCCGAATAGGTCGAGTGTATGTGCCACTTGCCGTGCGGCGTAAGATAATTCAGCGATTTGGTCTTCCCCTCGGCTACGCTCTTTTTCAAATCGCCATACTGTGCAGGCTTGGGCGAAGGCTTGTATGTGGGCAGATTCTCGCCGAATGCTATGTAACCTTCGTGGTCGAGATAGAATTGCTGACGGCCTGTCAGCGTCCTCCAGGGAACGAGCCGGTCATAGTTATAAGTGAACGCGGAGTATGCTCGGCCGTCGTCGATCAGCCCCGACCATACGGGACTGTTTATCAACCTGCGCGGCTGCGATTGCAGGTCTCTGTAGCTTGTGCGCGCATTGCGGCTCTTTTCGGCAAGGTCCGCGAGCGGCAGCCCCACCTTCTTCTCGACGAATTGATAAGCGCGATGTGCAAGCTCGCCGTTGGTTTCGGGCGCGAGCAGAAGTATCAAATTCGAAGCGTCCTCTGCGCGCCTCAGCGAAGGATAACTACCGCCGCCCCATTGCTCGATGGGATAAGACTGCGAATCGACCACCGAATCATAGAAGTCCTCTATGTCGTACTTGACCCCGTGCGCGCCCAGCCCGTTCTTCCTGACGAGCGGGCCGAGCGATATGAAATGATTGTATAGGTTCACATAATCGCGCTCGACCAGGGTGAGGTGTCCCATAGTCTTTCCGGGAATGGGTTCGCATTCGCCCTTGCCCCAGTCCTTGATATTCGTCTGAGCGATTTCGTCAGGCGTATCGTGCGCGAGCGGCGATGCGACGAGGTCTTTGTGCGTGTAGGGCAGATGTGTTTCGGCCATCTCGCTCACTTTTTTGGCGAGCGCGCGGAATATGTCCCAATCGCTGCGGGACTCCCAGCAGGGCGGGACCGCTTCCGACAGCGGGTGTATGAACGAATGCATATCGGTCGAATTCAAATCGGCCTTCTCGTACCATGTCGCCGCAGGCAGAACTATGTCGGAATAGAGCGCAGACGTGTCCATGCGGAAATTCAAGTCGACCACGAGGTCGAGTTTGCCCTGAGGAGCCTCGCCCTTCATCGAAACGTCTTTGACGAATCCTTCGGCGCACTCTTCGGCTATATCGTTGTGATGCGTGCCGAGATAATGCTTGAGGAAGAACTCATGCCCTTTGGCGCTCGACATAAGGGCGTTGCCGCGCCATATAAACCACACGCGGGGCCAGTTCGTTTTGGCGCTCGGATTTTCGACCGAAAGCGGGAGCTTCCTGTCGCGCAATTGCCCGACGACGTGAGCGACGATCTCCTCATCGGTCTTCGCGCCCGCTTTGATCGCTTCCTGAACGACTAGGCGATTGGGCTTGTTGAACTGCGGATAAAAAGGGAGCCAGCCGCATCGCACGGCCTTAGCCTGTAAATCCATGACGTGGCCGCTTGCAAGAGAATCCCCTCCCTTACGGTCGGGGTACTGAAGCGAGGAGACCTCCTTGTGAGGCACCGTATGATAGTCGGTGAAGTCGCCTTCATATCTCCATTGTTCGCTATGGACGTAATGCCACGAAGGCGCATTTTGAAGCCGAGGGGTCGAAACCCAGTCCTTTGCGAAAGCTATTGCAGACCAGGGCGCGACGAGCGCCAGTTTCTCCTGGCCCACGTAATGATTCAACCCCCCTCCGTTTTTGCCGACGCATCCGCACAGCATCAGCGCGGTGATGGCCGAGCGGTACATGAGATTGTTGTGATACCAGTGATTGACGCCCGCGCCTATTATGACCGAGCACTTGCCTTCGGTCTTCTCTGCGGTCGCGGCCCATTCGCGCGCGAACTTGATGACGGTCTCCTTGCTTACACCCGTCCACTGCTCCTGCCACGCGGGAGTATAAGAATAGCGCCCGTCTTCGTAGCCTTGCGGGTAATCGCCCGTGAGATCCCGGCTGACGCCGAAGCGCGCAAACATCAGATCGTAAGCGGTAGTGACGAGCGCCCTGCCGTCTTCGGTATCTATCCATTTAGCAGGCACGCTGCGGCGATAGACTTCGCCCGTGCTGAATTCGTGAAAGGCCACTTCTACCGTTTCATCCGCGTTGTCTATGAACGACAGCACAGGGTCAATGTCTGCGCCGTCGGCAGCGTCTTTGAAGAGCAGGTTCCATTTGCCTGGCGTGCTTCCCCAGCGATGGCCCACCGCCCCGCCCGGCATCCGGGGCTGTTCGGAGAGCGAATCGAAGACGAGGAATTTCCAGTCGCCGTTCTCTTCATCCTTATAGCGAGCCATACGGTTTGCGCGAAGCAGGCGGCCCGCTTCGTAGCCGTCTTCTTTTTTGTCGAGCGCGACGAGGAACGGCGCGTCGGTGTACTGCTTTACGTAGTCGAGGAAGTAAGGCGTCTTCTGTTCGTGATGGAACTCTTTGAGTATGACGTGATTGACCGCGAGCCAGAACGGGCCGTCCTGGCCTGCGTGAAGAGGAATCCATTGATCGGCGTACTTCGCCACCTGATTGAAATCGGGCGCGAGCACGACCATCTTCGTTCCGTTGTGGCGAGACTCGGCGGCGAAGTGGCAATCGGGCGTGCGGGTCATATTGAGGTTAGACCCCATGACGGCCAGGAACTTCGAGTTGAACCAGTCCGCGCTCTCGGCCACGTCGGTCTGCTCGCCCCATATTTCAGGCGAAGCGGGCGGCAGGTCGCAGTACCAGTCATAGAAGCTCAGGTTCACGCCGCCGAGCAATTGAAGGAATCGCGCGCCCGCCGCATAGCTCAAAAACGACATCGCGGGGATGGGCGAAAATCCTACGATACGATCCGAGCCGTGCGTCTTTATGGTGTGAATGACCGAAGCCGCTATAAGTTCGAGCATCTCGTCCCAACTGCCCCGGCGAAATCCGCCCTTGCCTCTCGCCCGCTGATAACGCGACCGCGATTCTTCATTCGTGACTATCGACTCCCACGCCTGAACCGGATCGTCGAAATCCCTTCGAGCCTCGCGCCAGAGGTCGAGCAGCGCGCCGCGAACGTAAGGGTACTTGACGCGGATAGGGCTGTAGAGATACCACGAATAAGATATGCCGCGCTGGCATCCGCGAGGCTCGTAGGGCGGCAGGCCGTCTTCGAGCAGCGGGTAATCGAGCGCCTGCATCTCCCAGGTCACGATGCCCTGCTTGACGTATATGTTCCAGCTACAGCCGCCCGTGCAATTGACGCCGTGCGTGCTGCGAATTACCCGGTCGTGCTGCCAGCGATTGCGATAGAACTCTTCCCACGAGCGGGTCTGCGGGCTTATGAGGTCTTTGATCCAGTTCACTGTCTTCTCCTCCGTACTATCAGAAGGCGAACGCCCCGGAGCCGTTTTCTCCACAACAGGTTCAAACAGGCGATAGCCATAACCGTCGCGGCGAACCCTATGAGAAGGAACCTCGGCTCTATAGATGGTCCTGCCGTCGGAGCGGGGACCGCAGGGTTTGCGAGCTTTGCGTTTTGAAACAATGCGAAGAGTTGAACTATCTCTTCATCATTGAGCGGGTGGGTCGCAAAGACGCTGTTCATGGTCGGGAAGTTCGGGTTCTGAAGTATCGAGATCAACTCCGGGTCTCGATACTTGACGTTCGCGGCCGTAAGGTCAGGCCCGAGCGTTCCGCCGCCGAGCAGTCCCGCCCCGCTGATGTTGTGACAGGCCATGCAGGAAGCGCCTCCGCCGCTGAGCGCGGTCTTGCCCGTAAATAGCCTGAGTCCCGCCTCCGAATCGCCCGCTGCTATGGGGCGGCTCAACTTCGCGCCCGCCGGTATAAATTGTTCGTTCTTCTTCGAGAGGTCTTCGATGAAAGTCAAAAGCGTCGTTATCTCTTCATCGGTCATGTCCTGGTCGGACATCACTTCGGGAGCGAATTTCTTGAAGAGGTCGGCAGCCGCAGGGTCGCCCTTACGATTCAGGGCGGCGGGCGATTTTATGAACTCGTGCAGCCAGGCCGTCCGTTGTCTGCCGGTCACGCCCTTCAGGTCAGGCCCTTTCTTATCGCCGCCGCCAATGTTGTGACAGCTATAACATCGCTTCTCGAACATGTCGGCCGCAGCCTGCGATTGCGCGCTTGCGGGAAGCGTCGCCGCGAGCAAGAGCATCGCCGCGCCGAGGCAGGTTAAAGCGATTGAAAAGCCCGCGCTCACGCTTGGGCTACTGAAATTCGATATCATAGTTGTTCGGCCCCCTCTCGATGGCCCGTTTCTTCGTGAGTGACGGTCGCGGATGTTTCGGCCGGGATTGAGTTGGCTGCTATTTGAGCGATCGTTTTATTCTTCAAGAAGTCGGTCACTTCCCTGCGCAGCCTGTCCCAGTCCTCGCGGAGCGCGCAGCCCCGCTCTGTCGTGCAGATGTCATGTCCGAGCAAGCAGGTCTCAAGGTGCGGGTCCGGCTCCAGTATGTTGAAGACTTCCCATAGCGTTATGGTTTGAGGCTCGCGAACAAGCTCGTACCCGCCGTGTATTCCTTTGACCGAGCGGAGCAAGCGATGGCGGCGAAGCTCGCCGAGAATCTTTCGCAAAAAGTCGGGCGGGATGTGCTCGTGGCTTGCGATCTCCTGGAGGCCGCACAATCGATTTTTCGGCTGGCTCGCCAGGTATGCGAGAGCGCGAATTCCGTAACCTGTGGCTTTTGCCAATAGCATATTTCAGTAGCCCAAGCGTGAGCGCGGGCTTTCCTTCCTTACTTCAGTAGCCCAAGCGTGAGCGCGGGCTTTCCTTCCTTACT
>JAKEHD010000172.1 GCA_022615215.1 Blastocatellia bacterium | reverse complement strand
CTTTCACGAAAGAAAAGCGGCGTCTAGGCCGCCGCACTCCAAATAAGGCAAGCCCCAATGAAAAGTTTCAATCCTTGCCGCGCTGAGTATATCAGGAAGAACGAATCGCTGTCCCGGAGGTGTTATGATCGCTTATAAGAAACTTCTCATCGCTACGGTTTGCTTCTCGCTCCTTTTACTCACTGCCCCGCTTGCGTGTACTAACGACTTCACGCTCGAACAGGTTATGAGCGCCCCGTTTCCTTCCGACCTCATAGCCTCGCCGCAGGGCGATAAGGTCGCCTGGGTCTTCTATAAAGAAGGGAAGCGCAATCTGTGGCTGGCCGAAGCGCCCGCTTTCAGAGGCCGTCAACTGACGCGCTACGGCGAAGACGACGGACAAGAAATTCTTCAGCCTCTCTTTTCGCCCGACGGCAACTCTATAGCTTACGTGCGCGGCGGCTGGCCCGATGAAGAGGGCGAAGTCCCTAACCCTTCGAGCAATCCTCTAGGCGCAAAGCAAGAGGTCTGGGTCGCAAACACACGCACAGGGCAGACCACGAGGATAGGCGAGGGCGCAAGCCCCTTCTTTTCGCCCGCAGGCGACCGCGTTATCTTCTCGCGCGACGGCCGATTCTGGGCGACGGCCGTCGCGGGAGGCCGCGCCAAAAAATTATTCGAGATTCGCGGAGATGTGGATTCGCCCGCGTGGTCTCCCGATGGGAATCGCCTCGCTTTCGTCACTACTCGCGGAGATCATAGCTTCGTGGGCGTCTACGATTCGAAGGCTTCGAAGATAAAATTTATCGAGCCGAGCCTTGACCGAGACATCGCCCCGCGCTGGTCTCCCGACGGAAAGCGCATCGCCTTCGTCCGTCAGTTCAACGTGACCGACACCTTTGCGGCAGGCCGCGAGCGAATCACTCCCTGGTCGATATGGGTCGCCGATGCAAAGAGCGGGCGCGGCAAAGAGATTTGGAAATCGGGCAAGACCGAAAGAGACTCTTTCTCTCAGATGTTCAGCGATAACATCCTCCATTGGGCTACGAACGACCGGCTCGTATTCGAATCGGAAAAAGACGGATGGGCGCACCTCTACGCGATTGCCGCGACGGGCGGCGAGGCGCGCGCGCTCACTTCGGGCAATCACGAAGTAGAAAATGTCGCCTGGTCGCGGGACGGCTCTTTCGCCGTCATCGCTACGAATGCCGGAGATACAGACCGCCGACACCTCTGGAGAGTGGACCTCGCGGGCGGGCGGGCAGAAGCCATCACTCAGGGCGATAGCATCGATATGTATCCCGTGCTCGTAGACGGTGGAGGGTTAATAGCCTTCTTGCGCTCGACCGCGCGCGACCCGCTCCTTCCCTTCGTAGCTGCGGTCGACGGGTCTAATCCGAGACCGATTGCGGCGGATGCGCTCCCTGCGAACTTTCCATCAGCGCGACTAGCGGAGCCTGAGCAGGTCGTCTTCAAAGCGGCCGATGGATTGGAGATTCACGGCCAGTTGTTCAAACCCGCGGATGCTTCGGGCAAAGCGCCCGCTATAGTTTATATGCACGGCGGGCCTGTGCGTCAGATGCTCCTCGGCTGGCATTATCTCTTTTACTATCACAACGCTTATGCGCTCAATCAATATCTTGCGAGCCGGGGCTACATGGTACTATCGGTCAACTTCCGCGCGGGCGTAGGATATGGCCGGGCCTTTCGTGAAGCAAAGAATCGCGGGCCGCGCGGCGCTTCCGAGTATCAGGACGTTGTGGCTGCGGGCAAATACTTGCGCTCGCGTAGCGACGTCGATGCAAATCGCATAGGGCTGTGGGGCGGGTCTTATGGCGGGTTCTTGACGGCTATGGGGCTGGCGCGCGATTCGGAGTTGTTCGCTGCGGGAGTCGATATACATGGCGTTCACGATTGGAGCGTCCGCGTGAGCCGTGCTCCCTGGGCGACCAGAGAGTTGATAATACTCGCGCTCGAATCATCGCCCATCAATCACGCAGACAAATGGAGATCGCCCGTCCTCTTCATTCACGGAGACGACGACCGGGCCGTCGCTTTCAGCCAGACCGTAGAGCTTGTGAAAAAATTGCGCGAGCGCGGAGTGGAATTCGAGCAGTTGATTTTCCCGGATGAAGCGCATGATTTTCTGCGCCACGAGAGTTGGTTGAGAGCTTACGGCGCGGCTGCGGATTTTTTTGACAGGAAGTTGAAGTAGAGAGAGCAGGGAAGCAGGGGAAGACGCGGGGACACGGGGACACGGGGACGCGGAGATTAAAGCAACAGGTCGCCGCGTCGCCGCGTCTCCCGCTCTCCGCGTCGCCGAAGGCCCCTGCATAGAAAGCATCACGCATCATTTCTTGGTATTCGAGCCTCTTCATGGCAAAATGGTTGAGCTTTTGTGTGCGGACCAGCTTCGAAAGATAAATCTGTAGTCGCAGTGGAAAGAGGGAGTTTTTACTTTTGACGGCCATCAATTTTATCAGCAGGCGGCGCGGTATTCTCAGCCCGCTTACCTTGATCTTTTTTCTATTCACCTTCTCTGTTTACGCAAACGATAGAGTAACCATATCGGGCATAGTGCGCGACTCTCAGGGGTCGGTCGTCGCGGAAGCAAACGTGTCGCTTCTGAACGCCCAGCAAGCCATCATCGGCGCGGCGAGGACCGATTCGGAAGGCCGCTTCGTAATAGAGGCCGTTCCGTTCGGAAGCTACTTGCTCGTCGTCTCTTCGAAGGGATTCGCAGAGCACCGTCGCGCCATAGATGTTCGCAGCGAAACCGGGGGATTGGATCTGGAAGTCTCCTTAGCGCCTCGCGCCGCAAGCGAAGAGGTGACGGTCACGGCCAATGTCGGGAACGTCGAAAGCGTGGAGACCATCTCTCAGCAGGTCAACGTCATCGGCAATCAGAAGCTTGATGAAAGGGCCAAAACGGTCGTCGCGCAGATAGCAAACGAAGAGGTCGGCCTGCACCTTCAACGCACGAGCCCGACCATATCCGGCATAGTCGTTCGCGGCGTCACGGGAAACAAGGTCAACATATTCGTCGACGGCGTCCGCTATACGACTTCGGCCCAGCGCGGCGGCATAAGCACTTTCCTCAACCTGCTCGAACCATCGAGCTTGCAAGCGGTCGAGGTGCTTCGCGGCCCGAACAGCGCGCAATACGGCAGCGACGCCATAGGCGGAAGCCTTCAGTTTCTGACCCGCACCCCGGCCTTCTCGCCCGATGGCCCTAAGCTTAATGGCAGTGTGGGCATATCTTTCAACAGCGCGGATATGAGCTACGGCTCGAACCTTTCGACGACTTTCGGCATGCGGAATTTCGCCATACAGATGAATCTCGCAGGTCGCCGCGCGAACACATTCCGTCCGGGCCGTGGGATAGATTCTCACAACGCCGTGACGAGGTTTTTCGGTATCAGTTCCGATCTCGTAATAGGCGACCGCCTGCCCGATACGGCTTTCACTCAGTACGGCGGCCTCTTCAAGATGAACTATTCGCCTGCCGAAGGGTCTCAGATCATAGCCGGTTACACGCGCGGCCAGCAGGACGGGGGCAAGCGTTACGATCAATTGCTCGGCGGCGATGGCAATCTCATAGCCGACCTTCGCAATCTCATGAACGATGTCTTCTATGTGAGGTATGACAGAGCGGGACTCGGATGGCTCAATGGTCTCACATTGGGTTATTCGTTCAACACGCAACGCGAAGAGCGCGTCAATCAGGGGGGCAATGGGAACCCGCGATCTTCGATCAATCACGAATACGAGCGGTTGAACGTCCACGGCCTGCAAGCCTACGCAAACAAGCTCATCGGCGCGAGGCAGAACATCCTGTTCGGAGCGGATTTCTATCACGAGCGAATAGACGCGCCCGCCTTCGGCACGAGTCCCGTCACGAATGCTACGACCTTGCGGCGGCCGCGCATACCCGACAACGCGCTTTACAAAAGCGGCGGCATATACATTCAGGATGTGTGGGAAGCCGTTCCGGGCCGACTCAGACTGATGGGCAACGCACGCTACAGCGCGGCCTCTTATCTCGCGCGGGCCGAAGACAGCCCCATAGTCGAGGGCGAGCGCCTATGGGCAGACGATTCGCTCAGGGTATCGAGCTTCACTTTTCGCGCAGGGATGGTCGTGACTCCGGTTGAAGGGTTGAGCTTTCTTGTGAACGCGGGCAGAGGGTTTCGCGCTCCTCACATGACGGACCTCGGATCGCTCGGACTCGTGGGCACGGGCTTCGAGGTGTCGGCAAGCGAAGTGGCGGGGCTTGAAGCTAAGGTCGGCTCGACCGCAGATGCGGAGGCGGTCTCTACGGGATTGTCGGTCGAACAGCTTGAGCCTGAAACGAGCCTGAGCTACGAAGCGGGCGTTCGTTACTACAGGGCGCGCTTCGACACGGACTTCACATACTTCGTAAACCACATCAGAGACAACATAGTCAAACAATCGCTCATACTGCCGCAGGGCGCAACGGGGCTGAGGCTTGGCAGCGAAACCATAGTATCGCAAACGCCCGGCGGAGCTGTCTTCGTGGGGATTTCATCGGACCCCGTGCTCGTGCGGGCGAACTTCGGCAAGAACCGCATATACGGCTTCGAGCACACGACGAGGCTCAAGGTGAATCCCGACTGGACTGTGGAGACTATATGGACTTACCTGCACGTCGAGGACAAAAACGGCACGCCCGCGCCTGACGGATGGCTCAAGGTGCGTTACGCCCCCCGCGACAGCCGCTTCTGGATAGAGCCTTACATTCACGCGGCGGACGAACAGACGCGCCTTTCGAGCATAGATTTGAGAGACCGGAGGACGGGCGCGAATCGCTCGGAAGCGAGCATAGCCGCTTTCTTTTTCAATGGCGCGACGGCTCGCAGGTTTATAAGTCCGGGGCCTGACGCGACGTTCGGGACCGGGGACGATTTTCTGACCGCGACCGGAGAGACCTTGCCCGATATACAGAGCCGCGTACACGGTCCCGGCCTCCGGTCGTCGTCGCTCTTCACAGAGGTTCCCGGCTACGTCACATTCAACCTGCGTGGCGGCGTGAAGTTCGGAGAGCGTCACGATCTGCTGATTGAATTCGAGAACATAACCGACCGCAATTACAGGGGAGTCGACTGGGGACTGGACGCTCCGGGCCGGGGAGTTTACATAAGGTTCAACAGGAGATTCTGATTCGCGGGCTCGGCGCGCAGTAAAGCAAAGATGTATCAAAAACGGCTCTGCTTTACTCTACATAGATAGCTCTCTGTGGCGGTCTGTTGAGGCGCACACTTTATGCGCGGACTGATCCTCCTAGCTCAATGCATGATAGCCACAGAGAGTCGTCTGTAGAGAATCATAAGACAAACTCAATCTGCAACCTTTTGGCTGCTTTTCCAATATGCACGAACCTGCTCATAAACGAACACGTGTCGCTCTCCGGGCAATTCGACATTCGGAACTTCACCGACAACTTTCACCTTATCACCGAGTAGAGAAAGGCTGCTTGCGGACAGGCGTTGATGACGAGATGGAATTGCTTTCAATGCGGCGGATGTTTCAAGCCGTATTCGGAAGCGGCATACTGCGGCCGTATAGAACATGAAATTCATCGACCTACTCACAGCACAAAGATGTATCAAGAACAGCCTTGTTTCCCTCTATATGGATGGCTCCCTGTGGCGGCTCCTTGAGTAGGGTTTTTCATGGAATTCCTCCTAGCTCAATGAGTTGGCCACAGAGGGTCACCTATAGAGGCCGGATTCCCACCTTGATGAAACCTCTAACCACTCTGGCGCTCCCGTACACTGACGGGTAGAATGGGGGTTCTTCGCTGAAACCCTAATGAAAATCAAAGGAGCGCTTCTTATGAAAATCGATATATTTCGGTGCCGCAAGGCTGCCGTCTGGCTTGCAGTGCTGGCCTTGTTGGTTTCCGTGCCTCAAACCCCTGTCGCCGCGCAGCAGCAGAGCAGCGCCCCGGATGTTTTAGAGGGGCTTGACTGGCGACAGATCGGACCCTTTCGCGGCGGTCGCGTCACGGCGGTCGCGGGCGTCAACTCTCAACCTAATGTCTACTACTTCGGCGCGACGGGCGGCGGCGTGTGGAAGACCGCAGACGCCGGAGTCAATTGGGAGCCTGTCTCGGACGGTTACTTCAATACGGGATCAGTCGGCGCGATAGGCATCGCCGAATCAGACCCCAACATAGTCTACGTCGGCATGGGCGAAGTGCCCATTCGCGGCAACGTGTCGCACGGCGACGGCGTATACAAATCCACGGACGCGGGCAAGACCTGGAAACACATGGGCCTTTCCGATACCCGACAGATAGGTCGCATCCGCGTTCATCCGCGCAACCCCGACATGGTCTATGTCGCGGCGCTCGGACACGTCTTCGGCCCGAACGAAGAGCGCGGCGTCTTTCGCTCGACCGATGGAGGAAAGAGTTGGAAAAAAGTCCTTCATCGCAGCAACAAAGCCGGGACCGTAGACCTCGTGCTCGACCCGTCGAATGCAAATAACATATACGCAGGGTTCTGGGAGGTGTATCGCGTGCCTTACAGCCTGGAGAGCGGCGGGCCTGGAAGCGGCGTGCTCAAATCCACCGACGGCGGCGACACCTGGGACGACCTCACTCGCAATCAGGGAATGCCGAGAGGGGTAATAGGAAAAGTCGGCGTCGCGGTCTCTCCCGTAAACCCCGACCGCGTGTGGGCCATAGTCGAAGCCGATGAGGGCGGGGTCTTTCGCTCGGACGATGCAGGCAAGACGTGGGCGCGCGTGAACCAGGATAGAAGACTCAGGCAGCGCGCGTGGTATTACACGCGCATATACGCAGACACGCAGAACGCAGAGATCGTCTATGTCCTCAACACTGGCTTCTACAAATCGATAGACGGCGGGCGCACTTACAGCACGATAAGCGTTCCGCACGGCGATAATCATGACCTGTGGATAGCGGCGAACGACTCCATGCGCATGATAAACAGCAACGATGGCGGCGCGAACGTCTCCTTCGACGGAGGAAGAAGTTGGACCGAACAGGATCAGCCGACCGCTCAGTTTTATCGCGTCGCCTTAGACAACGATTTCCCCTATAACATCTACGGCGCGCAGCAGGACAACTCGACCGTCAAGATCGCAAGCCGCACCACGAGCTTCGGCATAGACACGGGCCACTGGCACAGCGTCGGCGGATGCGAGAGCGGTTGGATAGCCCCTCATCCCAAAAACTCAGACATAGTATTTGCGGGCTGCTACGGCGGATCGATTTCCCGCTACAATCACCGCACAGGCCAGACGCGCAACATATCGGTCTGGCCCGATAACCCTATGGGCGCGGGCGCTGAGGCAATGAAGTACCGCTTCCAGTGGAACTTCCCCATAGTCTTCTCGCCGCACGACGCGAACGCTCTATACACTGCCGGAAACATCCTCTTCAAATCGACGAACGAAGGTCAGAGCTGGCAGGCCATAAGCCCTGACCTCACGCGAAATGACAAATCGAAGCAAGGGTCTTCGGGCGGTTCCATCACCAAAGACAACACGAGCGTCGAATACTACTGCACGATATTCACGGTCATGGAATCGCCCGTTCAGAAGGGGGTGATATGGGCAGGCTCGGACGACGGCCTCGTGCATGTCACGCGCGACGGGGGCAAGAACTGGGAGAAGGTCACGCCCACGAACATGCCCGAATGGATACAGATCAACTCGATAGATGCTTCGCCCTTCGATGCGGGCACGGCTTATGTCGCGGCGACCATGTACAAGTCGGACGACTTCCGCCCTTACCTCTACAAGACGAGCGACTACGGCAAGACGTGGAAGAAGATCACAAACGGCATCTCGGATACGGCCTTCACTCGCGTGATACGCGAAGACCCGAATCGCCGGGGATTGCTTTATGCGGGAACGGAGACCGGCATGTACGTTTCATTCGACGACGGCGAAAGCTGGCGCTCGCTGCAACTCAATCTGCCGGTCGTGCCCATAACCGACCTTGCCGTTCACAAGCGCGAAAAAGACCTGGTGGTTGCGACTCAAGGCCGGAGCTTCTGGGTGCTCGATGACCTGACGGTATTGCATCAGATGGCCGATGCAGAAAAGGCCGAAGCTTATCTCTTCAAACCCGAAGACGCATATCGCATGCCCGGCGGCGGCTTCCCCCTTCCACCCACCGCGACCGTAGGCCAGAACCCGCCCGGCGGCGCGGTCATCCATTATTACCTGAAGGACAAGCCGAGAGGCGATGTCACGATAGAGATACTCGAATCTTCGGGCAAGAGCATAGAGAAATTCAGCAGCCGCGCGCGAGGTCCGCAAGGGGGCGGCCCGCCGCAGGGCGGAGGCGGCGGAAGGAGATTTGGCGGAGGCGGACAGAGTCGCGTCACGACGGACGCGGGATTGAATCGCTTCGTGTGGGACTTCCGTTACCCGGATGCGACGGTCTTTCCGGGGATGATCTTATGGGCGGGCCAGACACAGGGACCGCGCGCCGCGCCGGGCGCTTATCAGGTCAAACTGACCGCAGGCGATAAGACGATGACGCAGACCTTCGAGGTGAAGATGGACCCGCGCATCGAAGCCTCGCAGTCGGACCTCGCGAAGCAGTTCGACCTGCTCGTAAAGATACGCGACAAGGTCTCCGAGACGCACAACGCGATAATCCGAATTCGCGACGTGCGCAAACAGGTCGAAGAGATCGTCAGCCGGGTCAAAGATCAGCCGGGGTCGAAGCCCATCGCGGACGCGGCCAAATCGCTCAACGCGAAGATGACCGAAGTCGAAGAGGCTCTCTATCAGACCAAGAACCAGAGCAATCAGGATCCGCTGAATTACCCTATTCGCCTGAACAACAAACTGGCCGCGCTTACGGGAGTCGTTTCGAGCGCGGACGCGGCCCCTACGGATCAGGCTTATGCGGTATATCAAGACCTGACAGGCAAGATCGACGCCGAGTTGCGAAAGCTTGATCAGATAATGAAGACGGAGCTTCCGGCATTCAACAAAGTGGTGCGCGATCAAAACGTCCCGGCCGTGATCCTGCCTGTGAAGGATGAAGGCAATCGTTGAGATGGCGATTAATCGAGGGCGACCTGAGTATTTGTTTATCGTGTTGATAAAGGAAGTTGCAGGCGGCTTTGCCGCAGTGATGTGCGGAAGGGGACGTAGAAGCGCCGAACGGTGCCGGCGCTCGGGTTGCAGGCGGCTTTGCCGCAGTGATGTGCGGAAGGTCTCTGACCTTCCGGGCAGGCTTCTCTAAACTTTTTTGGGGCTACGCCCCCGGTTCGGGGCGCAGCCCCGAGGATTGACTTGACGGTGAGGCCGAAGCCTGACCGCACATCCGAGCGGCACAGCCGCCCCTTGCTGAACGCCTGTCAGACTGTGAGGCGACCTCTGCCGTTGTCGAGTATCTATGCTTGAAAGACTGCTCGCACTACTATGCGCTCTTACATTTGCATCAGTCGCTCTAAATGCGCCTGTTCTCGCGCAGTCGAACGCAGGCATGATTCGCGGCGCGGTAACTGACCAGGCGGGCGCGGCGGTCTCGGACGCAACAGTGCGCCTGACCAATTCGATCAGCGATTACTCGCAAATGGTACAGACGAGTGCGCAGGGCGCTTATCAATTCCTCGACGTGCCCTTCAATCGTTACCGGCTCACCGTTGAATCACCGGGCTTCGACCTTGCGACTCGCGAAGTGACTGTGAATTCGAATCTGCCTCAACAGTTGAACATTCAACTTGAGGTCGCGCCCGTCCGCCAGCAAGTCGAAGTGCAGGCCGCGACCGATTTGATAGACCCGGAAAAGACCGGGCCGAGCGTAGTCGTAGACCGCAATCGCATCCTGCGATTCCCGACCTCTCAACCGAGCCGCATTACCGAAGAGATAGTCGCCACCGCGCCCGGATGGACGCTCAATGCAAACGGTCGCCTTCACGCTCGCGGCATAGAGTATCAGGTCCAATACTCAATAGACGGCATACCCGTCACAGACACCATAGCCTACACGTTCGCGAGCGCGCCCGACCCGCGCAATTTCCGTTCGGTCGAGGTGACTACGGCCAACATCCCCGCCGAATACGGCAACAAGCTCGCCGGAGTGATCGCCGTGAATTCGCGTTCGGGGCTTGAAACGCCCGACACGGGCAGCGCGACTATTTCGGGCGGCAGCTTTTCCACTCTCGAAGGCTCGTTCGACGTGGCGGGCCGCCGAGGCAATCTCGGCTATCTGGCGAGCGCCGCAGGCTCTCTCACGGATCGCTTCCTCGATCCGCCTTCGATAGCGAACCTTCACAATCACGGCTCCGCGTTCAAGAGCTTCTTCAAGATCGACTACGCGCCGAACGAAAAAGACCTCTTCCGATTGAGTCTGTTCACGAATGTCGCGCGGCTCGATGTGCCCAACACCCCGGATCAGCAACTCGCAGGGCAGGACCAGTCGCGGCGCTTGCACGATAACATGCAATCGCTTTCCTGGCAGCGCATCTTTTCTGAAAAGATGGTGAGCTACGTCGCCGCATTCCATCGCTACAATTCGGCGAGTCTCGGCAGCGCCGCGCTTGCCACTCCCGTATTTACCGAGCAGTCGCGCCATCATGCGAATTTCGGCGCGATAGGCTCGCTCACATATCAGGCCGGACGCCACACCGTAAAGACGGGCATCGAGACGATTCGATTCCCCGCGACCGAATCCTTCACATTCGCAGTGACCGACCTCGACGCCCTCGAAGAAAGGGTGCCCGACCTCACGGAAGAGACCCGCGAGTTCACACTTGCGCGGCCTTTTTTCTTCAACGAACAACGCACCGGATGGGAAGGGTCCGCTTACGCGCAGGACCATTTCAATGCGACGAGCGATTTGACTCTCAGTCTCGGTCTCAGGTTCGACAGTTATCATTTTCTGGTTGATGGAAATTTCGTCAGCCCGCGACTCGGCGCGGCTTATCACATTGAAAAGACGAAGACCGTATTGCGCGCATCCTTTGATCGCCTCATCGAGACGCCTGCGCTCGAAAACCTGCTGCTCTCTTCATCCGAGAAGACACGCCTCTTCAGCCCCGGCGATGGTGATGATACGGATGAGGGAGGCGAGGCGACCGTCGGGGTCAGGGGTGCGCCCGTGCCCATCACTCGTTCGTGGCAGGTGGACGTTGGGTTTCAGCAGCAGTTGACCGGGTTCATAAGGCTGGACGCGGATTTCTATTATCGCCGCTTGAAGAACGTGGCCGAGTTGATCAACTTCCTTGAAACCGAAATAGTCTTTCCGGCCACTCTTGCGCGCAGCCGCTCGAAGGGCGTCGAGAGCCGTCTGGATTTCGCGCCCGTCAGAGGGTTTTCGGGTTTCATAAGCTACACGAATTTCAACATCTTCGGCGAAGCTCCTGTCACGGGAGGATTATTTCTCGGCGAGGCGCTTGAGTTACGCGAGCAAGCGGGACGCCGTGTGAAGAACGAAGAGGATCAGCGAAACACAGTAGTATTCGAAGGGCGCTATGAATACGCGCCTGCGAGAGTGTGGCTGGCTCTCGGTGGCCGTCACGACAGCGGCTATTCGGTCGAACTCGAAGATGACGTATCGCGCGAGGATTTCGAGCGGCGCTTTCCCGCGAAGATACTGGACCGTGTGAATCTCGAACGCGGTTTCGTAAAGCCTCGCACGGTCCTGAATTTTTCCGTAGGCAAAGAGGTTGACATAAACGACCGCGCGCAACTATCGGCCCAATTCAACATTCAGAACCTGACCGACAGATTTTATCTGATAACCTTCGGGAGCCTCTTTACGGGCACGAACACGGGCGGCCCGCGCAGCTTCAGCGGCAAACTGAGCATTAGCTTCAAATGATCTGATAGCGGATAGCGGATAGCTGACGGCTGATACGGGGCTTGCCATCGGCTCGCCACTGCGTTATACCATCTGGTTCGAGATAAAAATAAAACACAGGCGATTGGATATGGCACAACAAAACACATTCGACGTAGTTTCAAAAGTTGACATGGCGGAAGTGAAGAACGCCGTCAATCAGGCGCTCAAAGAAGTCACCCAGCGGTTCGACTTCAAAGGCACGAATTCCGATATCGTCCTCGACGAGAAGGAGCACAAAATAGTGCTTGCGACCGCGAGCGAGTTCACGCTCAAATCGCTCAACGACGTGCTTCAGCAGAAGCTCATACGCCGGGGCGTATCTCTGAAGGCGCTCTCTTATGGAAAGATAGAGCCTGCGGCCAAGGACTCCGTGCGGCAGACCGTCACTCTTCAACAGGGGATACCCATCGAGAAGGCGCGCGATATAGTGAAGTTCATAAAGGACACGAAGTTGAAAGTCCAGGTTTCGATCAACGGGGATTTCGTGCGCGTGGGCGGAAAGGACCGCGACACTTTGCAAAAGGTAATCGCGCTGTTGAAGGAAAAGGACTTCGACATAGACATGCAATTCACGAATTACCGCTCGCTGTGAGCGCGGCTTTTGTGCTGAGTGAAGAACCTTGAAGTCAAACTTGACTGATAGAACAGGTATCCTATGCACATACATGTAATCCGAATAAGTAACATTCGGTCGATCAAAGAATTGACTTGGAGAATCCCTTATAACAAAGGCGCAGGATGGCATGTGATTATTGGGGACAATGGGTCTGGGAAGACCACATTTTTACGTTCAATTGCGCTTGCGCTGGTTGGTCCTTATGAGGCGAATGCGCTTCGTCAGGATTGGAACGATTGGTTGAGTAGAGGCGAAACTAGCGGATATATTCGGCTGGATTTGGCTTATGACTCGAATCTGGATAAATTTTCTGGGCGGGGCAAAGTGATCAGAAAATACTATCTTCCTGTGCCGTTACGGTTTGTTAGGCAGAATGGTGGTGTTGAACTAAGGAAAGGCTTTACCCAATCCAGCGCTGACCGCCATGTTTGGGGTGGGAAGTCCGGGTGGTTTTCGGCTTCTTACGGGCCTTTCCGGCGATTTGCAGGGGGAGACAAAGATTATGAAAAAATATTCTATTCAAACCCAAGATTAGCAGCGCACCTTTCAGTATTCGGAGAAAATGTGGCGCTGACTGAGTGTTTGGAATGGCTCCAAGAATTACAATTCAAAAAGCTTGAGAGGCATTCCGAAGGGAACTTACTCGACTCTATAATAAAGTTCGTCAACCAGGAAGGGTTCTTACCCCATCAAGCGCGCCTTCATCAAGTTTCTTCGCAAGGGGTCATATTCGTCGACGGCAACGGTTGCCAATTGCCTGTCGAAGAACTGAGCGACGGCTATCGTTCTATTCTGAGCATGACGTTCGAACTCATTCGTCAGCTATCGAGGACTTATGATCTGAAATATATCTTTGACAAAAATGATCCATCTAAAATAATCGCTCCCGGCGTCGTGCTGATTGATGAAGTCGACGCTCATCTTCACCCTACCTGGCAGCGGCGCGTAGGGTTGTGGTTCCGAGAGCATTTCCCTAAGTTGCAATTCATTGTGACCACTCACAGCCCCTTGATCTGTCAGGCGGCGGATGTAGGAACTGTCTGGCGACTCCCTAAGCCCGGCAGCGACGAGCCGGGGGGCATGGTTAAGGGCGCGGACCTTGATCGCCTGATTTATGGAAATGTTCTGGATGCTTACAGTACGGAAATGTTCGGCCAGGATGTCACGCGCTCGGAAGAATCGAAAAAGCTATTGAAGCGTCTTGCCGAACTCAATCGTAAAGAGTTACACGGAAAGCTAAGGGTTTCTGAGAGAAAAGAACAAGAGAAGCTTCGCGCCACTTTGCCGACTTCTGCGCACAAAGTAGATTAAGAATATCCAGGGTGAAAGATGATACGACTGCGCGATGTGTCGCTGCCTGCGGCTACTCAAGGCCAATTGAATAAGCTTCAGCGCGGAATAGATAGCGTTGCAGATTATGAGGAGAAGGTTGCTGCGGCAAAGACACAGTTTGCTCGACATAACAGGGCCGATAACCCATCTTTCCGGGTGGTTCGCTCATCACTAACCGAGATGTGCTCAGGTGCCCGCCGTTGCGGATACTGTGAAGACTCTTGCGCCGATGAAGTGGAACATATCAAGCCCAAAGCTTTGTACCCCGAAGCCGTGTTCGTCTGGGAGAATTATCTTTACGCCTGCGGGCCTTGCAACGGGCTTAAGAACAATAAGTTCGCTGTCTTCTCGGCCACAACCGGCAGGCTGACGAACGTCACGCGCAAAAAAGGAGACCCCATAGTTCCGCCCGCGCCGGGAGATGCGGTGCTAATAGACCCGCGACGGGAAGACCCGCTTGAGTTCATGGAACTTGATCTGATGGGCACCTTCTATTTCCTGCCTATAGCGAGGCCCGGATCCAAAGAATATAGGCGGGCCAATTACACCATAGAGGTTCTGCGGTTGAATGAGCGAGACGTTTTGCCGACTGCCAGAAGAGAAGCTTATGGTTCATATCGCGCCCGGCTGTCGGAATACATCACGAAGCGAGAGGGCGGGGCACCTGAAAATCGACTCAATGCCCTGGTTCAAGCGTTGCAACGTATGGGGCATCCTACCGTCTGGAAAGAGATGAAGCGCCAACATCGGTTGCTCTCTGAACTTCAGGAATTATTCGAACAGGCTCCGGAGGCGCTCGATTGGTGAAGTGAATGCTATGACTGATAAAGAAACGAAACCCGATTGGAAGAGCAAAGGCGTTCGCATCGTTCACGCGGGCGAGTTGGATTCGAACACGCCTCAGACTCCCGGTATGACAAGGGCGACCGCCGTCAATTACGCGCGGGCGGGCGCAAACAAGCTATGGGCGGGGACGGCCGTAATCCACCCCGACGCAAAGACGGGGGCGCACCATCACGGCGAGCTTGAGAGCGTCATCTACATAGTGAGAGGCCGCGCCCGCATGCGATGGGGAGAACATCTCGAATATGTGGCCGAAGCGGGACCGGGCGATTTCATATACGTCGCGCCCTTCGTGCCCCATCAGGAGATAAACGCAAGCGCCAATGAAGAACTCGAATGCGTCGTTGTGCGCAGCGGACAGGAACCCATAGTAGTGAACCTCGACATCGCCACCGTCGAGCCGCCCGAAGAGGTCCGCTGGGTCGATGATGTTCACCCCGACTCTTGAGCGCATATATGACGGTTCGTTCATCAGCAGTGAGGCAGACGGCGATTGCAGGTTTCCTGCGCTTCAGGTTGTTTCTATTTCGCTGAAGGTACAGCCTCTGAAGGTGAATGAAAGGTCTTCGTGTAATACCCACTCTCGCCCGTCTTTAAGTCGGGATTGCGCGAGAACGGCCTTCAAGCACGATTCCTCTTCGCCGTCTTCACGCGCACGGCTGGTCTCGCCAATCGTCAGGGTGTTGATGGCCCATTCATGAGAATTTCCGCTGAAGCTTACGGAGAGGTCTTTCACGCCTTCGAAACTTGCTTCGATCATCTGACTGTGAGGTCGTTCATCTCTCTGATAATTGTAGTGCGCGAAGGTTATCTCCAGCCGCAACTCTCCCGAACATCTTTGTTCGCCTCTGCCGACGAACTCATCGCGTGATAAGACGGTCAGGCGTTTTATGAACCCATCATGAAAATAATTGAACCAGTCCAGCGATTCTATCGCTTCCTGAATCGTTGTCACTCGTCGAATGGTCATGAGTTTTACAAGGGTTGAGGTTCTTTGCTCCTATCCGGCTGCGAGCATCGAATGCTTTTGAAAAGCAGTGAGCCGGTCACTGCCGGGTCTCGCTTGCGACATCTTTATCGAAGCTCTCTGAATCAAGGTCCGACCGCCTGTCTGTGAAATCGTACTCCTGCTGAAAGGTCGTGATGATCTCCTCAAGCGGCAGGTCCGCATAGACGCCACGGTGATTCACATACTCCATGTGGCGGTTTCCGTCTGCGTCGTAAGGGTGATAGAGCGAGTCGTTCTCTCCATCGAATTCCAGAGGCAGCAGGCGAAACTTTTCGCACAACTCTATATTGAACGCAGGGGTCGCCTTAACCCATCTCCCCCGAAGCAGCATCTCCGTGTAGCCGTGCCAGTAAAAAATATCCGTAGCCATTCGCTGCCTCATCCGCGCGGTCGAGAGATGATTGCGCACGTCCGCAAATCCGAGCCTCGCAGGAATACCGATGGCCCTGCAAGCGGCGGCAAGCAACACGGCTTTCGAAACGCACCACCCGTGCCCCGATTCAAGGGTTCGGCTAGCTTTCATGCCCTCTACGGAGAGATCGATCCGGTAAGGGTCATAGCGCACGCGGTCTCGCACTTCGTAATACAACCTGACCGCCCGTCGGATGTCTGACGGGGCATCCCCTGCGCACTGGCGCGCGAAGCGGGCGACAGCCGCGTGCGTCGACTCAATAGTCTGAGTGGGAGCGGTAAATTCGATCTGTTCGGAATGTTCCATAAAGAGTATCCGGTTGACGCTACGGAAGCCCTCTCTCACATAAAGATTTCTTTCTTCGTCGGGCTACTGAAAAACATGGAGCGGGCGAAAGTTTCACTGAGATGATCTATTGGTTATCCACTGCGGGAGCAGCCCCAGTTGCGTCATCATTTGCATAGGATTCCAGTTCACCCATTCTTTCACCACCTTGCCGTTGCGAAATTGATAGGTCGTAGTGCCTGAAGACTTCACGCGCTTACCCGTAGGAGCGATGCCCAACAATTCGCCTTTGTGTGTGGCGGTGCCCGTCCAGCGAATTATCACTATATTCTTTTCGCATAACAGATTCTCAATAGAGACTTTGAGATCGGGGAATGCATTGCGATAGGTTCTGACACGTTCTTTAGTGTCTTCGCGTCCGAGTTCGAGGTCAGGCATAAAGAGGTCGTAGCAGGCCGCTTTGGGAGCATAAAGCTCGTCGATTATATCGAGGTTCCCCTTATTCCACATCTCGTCGAAGATGCGGCGGGCAATCGCCTTGTTGTCCTGTGATGAGGTATCTGACGGCATAACATATCCTCACTCTCAGTTTCGATTACATTGTTTCTACCCCGCTCGGATTGGTTTGTCAATCTATCAGAATCAGCACATCACACAAGCTAACTTTAACCTATGCCTTCCTGATATCTCTGACCACATTGCCAAAATGCCAGAGCGGGAACGCCCTCACTCCGCTCTGGCATTGATCGACTTCAATCAGTTATGCGTTTCGGAAAGTTCAGGCGTTCAGTTTCGCATCCATAGTGATCTTTGCGTTGAGGAGGCGAGAGATCGGGCAGCCTGCTTTGGCGTTGTTGGCCGCTTCATCGAACTTGGCCTGATCGCCGCCCGGAATCGTCGCCGTTACATCCAGATGTATCTCCGTCACGGTCCAGCCCGCTTCGAGTTTGTCCATCGTCAGAGTGGCCACAGTCTCGATGCTGTCGGCTACCATGCCTGCGCCGCCGAGTTGTCCTGAGAGCGCCATTGAAAAACATCCCGCGTGCGCTGCGGCTATCAACTCTTCGGGGTTCGTTCCTACCCCGTCTTCGAAACGTGTGCTGAATGAATACTGCGTGTCCGCGAGCGCCCCGCTATCGGTCGAGACCGTCCCTTTGCCATCCTTGAGTCCGCCTTTCCATACGGCTGAAGCTTTGCGTTTCATCTTTTAATCCTCCTGAGAATTTGGGTTCAATCTGTTCGGTTCTATCCGTTTATCTTAGAGGCGTGCATTGTGCCACAGATCGAATCAGGCATTCAATCATCGCAGGACCGCTCCCGCGTCAGGGCAGATTCTCTTTCAACACGCGCAGGATGTTTCCGCCCATAATCATCTCGATTTCCGCTTCCGAAAATCCTTCTTCAAGCAAGGCTTCGGTAATAAGGACAAGCCCCGTCGTATCGAAGGGCGCGGGTATCGCTCCGTCGTAGTCCGAGCCTAATCCGATATGCTCGACCCCTGCTAGCCCTGCCGTGTACGCGATCGCGCGGGCGATGGCCTTTGCATCCTGGCCGCAGACGGCCGTGTCCCAATAACCTATCCCTATCACTCCGCCGGTCGCGGCTATGGATTTTATGTGATGGTCGCTCAGATTGCGGTTGTTATCGCAGGTGCCTCTCACTCCCGTATGCGAGACGACTACGGGCCGCGTGGCGATTGCCAGAACGTCGTCTATGGTCTTTTGAGACGCATGGGCGAGGTCGACTATCATGCGTTTTGCTTCCATTCGCCTTATCATCTCGCGTCCCTTTTCGGTCAGCCCGCCCTTTTCCATGCCGTGCGCGGAACCCGCTATGTCATTATCGTAAAAGTGCGTGGGAGCCATCATCCGAAACCCCGCGTCGAATAGAAGATCGATATTCGAAAGGTCGCCGTCGAGAGCCTGCGCTCCCTCGATGCCTAAAAACCCGGCGGTGATCGTAGAGTCTCGCCGACGGCGTTCGAGATAGGCCGTAAGCTCGTCCGCCGTTTTTATCAGAGTGAGTTTCCCGTTCGACCTGTCAGATATTTCGCGCAGGCGCTTCGCCTGATAGAGCGCCCTCTCTTTCAAGCTGCTCCATGCGGCTATGGGCCATAGCTGGACGAAGGCCAGAAGCGTTATGTCGTCTTCACGTCCGTCATTGCTATCGATGCTTGCAGAGCTTGACACCTTCGTCACTACGGTGAAAGCTTGAAGCGCGACGTTGCCTTCGATCAGGCGAGGGATGTCGACGTGGCCGCGCGTGTCGCGTTCAAGCAGGTCTCTATCCCACAGAAGGGTATCGGCGTGAAGGTCCGCGACGAGCAATTTTTTATGAAGCTCGCCGGCCCTCTCAGATGCCCGATAAGGCGGAGGATTGAGAGTCTTGTTCAAGCCCTTTTCCACATAGCCGGGCACGACGAAAAAAAGAACTACAAGCCCGGCGATAAGGATCATGCTGAGGGCGATCAGGGTTTTCTTTACAGGTATTTTCATTTTTAGCGCGAGAAGCGGCTTATCTCGTCGAAGTAGCGCACGAACATCTTTATCCCGCCCGATGCCATGCCCCAGTCGAAGTTTTCGTTCTTCGCATGGTATCCGTGTTCGGGCAGCGAGAGACCCAAAAACACTATGGGCGCTTTCAGGTATTTCTTCATCGTGACCACAGCGCCTATCGAGCCGCCTTCGCGCGTGAATGCAGGCTGCCGTTTGAAAGCGAATTTCATCGCGTCGCTTGCGGCGTCGGCAAAGCGGCCGGTGAATTCGCCTATGTAAGGTTCGAGCGCCGAAATGTACTCGGTCTTGATGTCGGGGTTCCGCTGACGGACGAAATCCTGTATGAGCTTGAAGACTTTTTTCGGCTCCTGGTCGGGCACGAGACGGCAACTGATCTTGGCCTGCGCGCGGTAAGGCACTATGGTCTTCACGCCCGGTCCCTGATAGCCGCCCGTTATGCCATGCACCTCGAAGGTAGGCTCGGCCATTATGGCCTTGACCACGCGCGAGGCATCGTCGAAGCGCAGCTTTTTCAACTCGTGATCGGATTTGAATTTCTTCGTGGTGAAACCCGACGCCAGGAAGCTATCGACCTCTTTTTTGGTTGCTCGTCGCACATCATCGTAGAATCCCTTTATTCTGACTCGCCCCGTAGAGGCATCATAGCACTCGGAAATCGCCTTGCAGATTTCGCCTATGGGGTTGCGCGCCGGTCCTCCCGTGAGTCCCGAATGCACATCTTTCGCGCCGGTCTCAAGCGTCATGGTCAGCATCATCGCGCCGCGCAATCCGTAGGGGACGGCAGGCCGCGTGCGCGATATCCATATCGTGTCGCTTACGAGGACGGAGTCGGTCCCAAGCCGGTCGCGATTGTTTTTGACGAAGTGCTCGAAGTTCGGACTGCCGATCTCTTCTTCAAGCTCCCATATAAAATTTATGTTGATAGGTATCTGATGCTCGGCGCTGTAGCGTGCCGCCATCATCGCCGTAAGCGCAGGCCCTTTGTCGTCGGTCGTGCCGCGCCCCTCGTAGCGCCCGTTCTCTTTGAAAAAGGTGAAGGGAGCTTTGTGCCATTCTTCGGGGTCGGCGGGCTGCACGTCTATGTGATTATAGATGGTGACGGTAGGGTTATCGGCTCCGGTTTCTATGCGGCCGAAGACCACCGGGTTGCCGGGCGTTTCCATCACACGGGCGCGCGCCCCTATGGACTGAAGATACTGGAGGGCGACCTCTGCTCCCCGGCGACAATCCTCTTTGTGATCGGGGTCCATGCTTACGGTCGGGACTTCGACTATCTCCGCGAGTTTGGCTTCATACTCTTCGCGCGAATCCTTGACATAAGAGTCGAGCTTTTCGTACAGCTTCGCTTGTTCTGCCATATCGGTTGTTTATGTCTCCTTGATAATGGTTCGTAGCCGGGCCATTATGATGACCTGACTCCGGCACTGTCAAGGAAGCCATCTCGACAGAAGCAGGGAAGCGGGGGAGCAGGGGTGCAGGGGTGCAGGGGAGCAGGGGAGCAGGGGAGCAGGGGTGATCAGGTGATGGGATGCGAATGAGTAAGTGAATAGGGTTATACTGCGCGCGCGGGGAATTGAGAGTTTCCCTCAATCCGCAGAATTGCGCATGCGCCAGCAGGCAGGATGCCGAAGAAAGAAATCTTTATAAGAAAGAAATCTTTATGCGCTCCCAGGAAAAACCTTCATTTTACCCCGCGCGCAGTATAGCTCCCCTGCTCCCCTGCCCCCCCGCTCCCCTGCTCATTTCTTGTCGCGCATGCGGGCCAGTTCCGTTTCGGCGGAGATGAATCCGAACGCGGGCCAGTATTTGCCGGAAACGATCTTTTCAAAAATCTCTTTCGCTCTCGCCGTGTTGCCGTTATAGAGATGCCAGTTTCCCATCCCATACCCGACGGTCGCTATGTCGAGGTCGCTCATCTGGTCGGTCATCAAATCGGTCTCTTTTTTCAATCCCTTGTAAAACAGGAGGCGGGCGAAGTAGGAGTGATTCTCTTCGACCTTCAGGTCGGGCGTGATTCGTTCAAGCACGCGCGCGGCTTCATACGGTTTATTCTGGCGGCGATAGGTCATATAGAGCCAGTCGGATACGGCTATCAGCGAATCGTCTTTTTCGGCGACGGCGCGGCATTTTTCATAAGCTGTGGCCGCTTTCGCGAATTCGCCTTCGAGGTAGTAAGCAAGCCCCAGGTGATACCATATATCGAAGTTTTTGTCATTGAGCGAAGCAGCGCGTTCAAGGTCGGTTATAGCTTTATCGAACTGGCGGGTCGAAATGTAGCGGTGCCCGCGATGGCGATAGAGCATGGCTTCTCCGGGGCGCTTTTCGATGCCGCGAGTGTAAGTCGCTATCGCATCCCGGTATCGCCAGACCGATGCCTGCGCGCGGCCAAGAGCTATTATCATCTCAAGGTTTTCAGGGTCGGCGGTCAGTCTCTTTTCAGCCTCCGCGACCTCTCCCTTTTCATCCGGCATGGAATAGAAACTGACACCGAGCGGCGAAACCGCTTCGGGCGTTTGCCCGGTTTGAGACAGCCCCGAAAGACCCGGAACCGAAATCACTATCACTGCAAACAGAAAGCGGTAGAGCATCTGACACCTCCTCGATAACTTTGAAGTAGCGTGATCTGAGCGCCGTCTATGTTATGCGCTCACGCCTGCTCATTCAAGCGAATGCCGAAAAGCGGTTTGATAAAACGCCGTTGCGATTTATAATGGGCCGTCGCAGGCATCATAAATAATCAGGCGATAAAAGTGAGGTTGCGCGATGCGGCTTCGTGTACTGTTGCTTTCCCTGTTACTGGCTTTCCCGCTCGAAGCGATGAGTCAGCGTTCTTCAAGCGCGACGAGCGCCTCTCGGCCCAATATCGTCTTCATCCTGATAGACGATCTGCGCTGGGACGAACTCGGCTATGCCGGGCATCCGTTCATCAAAACGCCCAACATCGACCGCATCGCCAGAGAAGGCGCTCTCTTCCGCAATGCGTTTATAACCACCCCGCTCTGCTCGCCTTCGCGCGCGAGCTTTCTGACAGGGCAATATGCGCATACTCACGGGATCACAGACAACGTCGACCGCTCCGCCGCAAGCCATAATCTCGCGACCTTTCCCCTTCTGCTGCATCGATCGGGTTACGAAACGGCCTTCATAGGCAAATGGCACATGGGCAACGACGACAAACCGCGCTCCGGTTTCGATCGCTGGGTCAGCTTCAAGGGGCAGGGCACATACTACGACCCCGACATCAACGAAGACGGCAAGTCAGTCAAGCCCGAAGGCTACATCACCGATATTCTCAACCGCTATGCGACGGAGTTCATCAGGCGACGGCACGACAAACCTTTCCTGATCTATCTGGCGCACAAAGCGATCCACCCGGAAGTGACTCAGAATAATGATGGGAGCGTAAACCTCGCCCATTCGGAGCGGTTCATCCCCGCCGAGCGACATAAACGTATATATGTGGGCCGTAGCGTTCCGCGACGGCCGAATGCCCTGCGCGCGCCATCGGGCAAGCCTGCGCTCGAACGCTCCGTAGTCGACCGTCCGCCGCTCGGAGCCGACACCGCCACGCGCGACGAAGTGGTGCTAGGACGCCAGCGCACGCTGATGGCTATCGAAGACGGCGTCGGTGAAATCCTCGCGGCTCTGAAAGAGACAGGCCAACTCGACAAGACCATAATCGTCTTCACGAGCGACAACGGTTACTTTTACGGCGAACACGGACTCAGCGTCGAACGGCGGCTCGCCTACGAAGAGGCGATTCGCATGCCGCTGCTCGTGCGCTACCCGCAGGCGATAAAGGCGGGCACGGTGCGCGACGAATTCGCGCTCAACATCGATCTCGCGCCGACACTGCTCTCGATGGCAGGGATTCCTGTGCCCGACAATATGCAGGGGCGCTCGCTTGCGCCGCTGCTGAAAGGAGCGAAGGTCAAATGGCGCGATTCGTTTCTGATCGAATACTATTCAGACCGCGTCTTTCCTCACATAGTACGGATGGGTTACAAGGCTGTGCGCACGGGGCGCTGGAAATATATTCACTATCTCGAACTGGAAGGGATGGATGAGCTTTACGATCTCAAGGCCGATCCTTATGAGATGAAGAACCTGATCGATCAGCCGGGCGCGAAAAAATCACTCGACGAGATGAAGCGGGAGATGGAACGATTGCTGAAAGAGACACAACCAAGGAGGTAGTTATTGTGAGTGAATCCAGAACGAAATCCGACGGCCTGGGAAGGTCTCGGCGCAGATTCGCCAAGTCGCTGGCCGTGATGGCCGCAACGCCGATCCTGTCGCACGCAGCCGAAGCGCGCGCGCACGAATCATCATCGCTCGACCGTGCGGCTTCGCAAACGCAAGCGCCTCAGAAGTACCCTCCCGCAGTCGAGGCGATGGGCGAAGCCGTGCGCTATCGCTACGGCAAGTATCTCGACGAAAGCCAGCTCGATGAAGTGAAGCGAAGGATAGATCGCAATCTGCGCTTCGCCGATATGCTCAAACAGGTCGAGTTGAAGAACGGCGACGAGCCGGCGTTCATCTTCAGCGCCGATCTTCCATCAACGAAGTAATAAGCGGCGGGAACACATCCGCCATCATCGTTTGCCATCCTGGAGCTACGCTTATGCAAAAAGGTATCACAGAAGAGATGCTCTATATGTCGGTTCGAGAGCTTGCGAATTTGATACGCGCGCGGCGGCTCTCTCCCGTCGCGCTCGCGGAAGCCTACCTCGACAGGCTCGAAAAACTGGGACCGAAACTCGGCGCGACCATAACGATCACTCGCCAGATAGCCCTTGAGCAGGCCCGCATCGCTCAGTATGAAATACAACGCGGGCGCTACCGGGGACCGCTGCACGGTATTCCTTATGGCGTGAAAGACCTTGTTGCGACCCGCGGCACGGCCACCACCTGGGGCGCGGCTCCTTACGTGAATCAGATATTCGATTACGACGCGACGATCATCAAAAAGCTCAACGAAGCGGGCGCGGTGATGGTGGCGAAACTCGCCATGGTGGAACTGGCCGGAGGGTTCGGCTATAACAACGCCGACGCCTCGTTCACGGGACCGGGCCGCACCCCCTGGAATAAAGACTTCTGGTCGGGCGGGTCGTCTTCGGGACCGGGCGCGGCTACGGCCGGGGCGCTCGTGGCTTTTTCTATAGGGTCTGAGACCTCCGGGTCTATCATCACGCCTTCGGCCTTCTGCGGCGTGTCGGGATTGCGCCCGACTTATGGCCGCGTGAGCCGTTACGGAGCGATGGCCCTGAGTTGGACACTCGATAAGCTCGGTCCCATGTGCCGCACAGCGGATGATTGCGGACTGGTGCTGGCCGCAATCGCAGGCCGCGACTATTTGGATCCCACAAGCATCGACAAGCCTTTCGTTTATCCCGAACGCGCGGGTCGCGCGACGCGAGCCAGGGGCCGGAATCAGAAGTTCCGCATAGGAGTCATAAAGGGCGCGGCCGAGCGCGTACAGCCTGAAGTGAAGAAGAATTTCGAGCAGTCGCTCGAAGCCCTTAGCCGGTTCGCCGATGTGAAAGAAGAGGTCGAGTTTCCCGATATGCCGTTCGGCCAGGTCGTCAGCACCATAGTCGCCGCCGAGGGGGCGAGCGCCTTTCGCGATCTCGTGGAGACAGGGCGCTCGCGCGAACTGCGGGCGGCGAATGATCGCTGGGGCGGGTATGCGTCTTCGATGGTGCTCGCAGTCGATTACCTTCAGGCGATGCGAATACGCGGGCCTATGAAACGCATCATGGATGAGCTTTACTCAAAATACGATGCGCTGGTCGCGCCCTCGCGCGCGACGGTCTCTTATCCGATAGGCGTGGACTTCGACAAAGCTTATCCGGGAATAAGCGGCGGCCCGGCTGTGATACCTGCGGGCAACGCAGTGGGACAACCGGCCATCTCCGTGCCCAACGGGTTCGGGGCGAACAACCTGCCTACGGGCATTCAACTGACGGGCCGCGCATGGAGCGAAGCTCGACTGCTTGAAATAGCGAATGCTTATCAACAGGCGACCGACTGGCACAAACAGCGCCCGCCGCTTGAGAAGATTTTCGGCATATAGCTCGACAGTCTTCAGCTATCAGCTATCAGCTCTTTAACCACAGATAACACAGATAACACAGATATTTTTTGTGCTATACTGCGCGCGGGGTAAAATGGGAGCTTTTCCTGGGAGCGCAGGCATCCTGCCTGCAAGTGTTTGCGCAATTCTGCGAATTGAGGGAAACTGTCAAT
>JAKEHD010000171.1 GCA_022615215.1 Blastocatellia bacterium | reverse complement strand
TTGCCTAACTTCTGATGCAACCAAAGCGCCGCCATGGTCGGCGCACTCCAAATATGCGTTCCTCTTTGGAAAAACTTTCGTTTTACCCCGCGCGCAGTATATCAGCTTTTAAACTGGCGGCCGGCTGATAGCTGAAGACTGAGGGCTGACGGCTGAATATCGCACAAAGAGGATTGCGGATTGCCGCGCGAGTGTGTCAATCTCCTGGAGTTCGATTCAGGTTTTATTATGCCGGTTCCATTGCCGCTTGAGATAAAGAAGACCGCTCCGCACGAGATAACCGTCTGGTGGGATGACGGCCACACAAGCGTGTTCACTACGAAATACTTGCGGTCGGAATGCGCCTGCGCGGGTTGTGTCAGTGAGATAACGGGCAAACGCATACTCGACCCCGCGTCTGTGCCCGATGACATAACCGTCTTGAACGCCGAGCACGTCGGCCGCTACGGCGTAAAGTTCGTCTTCAGCGATTATCACGATGACGGCATATATACCTGGACCCGTCTGCGCGAAATATGCCCTTGCGATGAGTGCAGCCGGGCCTCAAGTGAGAAGGCGAAAACTTGAAGCGCGTTCAAGCTCGTTCTGCGCCCCGCGCTTCTGAATGCGGATTAATTCGATTCCGCATTCCGCAATCGGAAGGAGAGGTTTCATGAAACTGCGATTCTATAGCGTGGCGATCCTGATTGTCGCGTTGATTTGTTCCGTGCCGGTTCGAGGCTCCAATGTAAAGAAGAAAGAAGAGGCCCTTGCTTCGATAGAAAAACACCGCGCCGAGTTGATAAAACTGAGCGATCGGATATGGGCCTTTGCCGAGACCGCCCTCCACGAAACCAAGTCTTCCCAGGCGCTGGCCGATTACGCAGAGCAGCAAGGGTTCAAAGTCGAGCGCGAGGTCGCAGGGATGCCTACGGCGTTCGTCGCAACCTACGGCGAGGGCCGCCCCATCATAGGCATACTCGGCGAATACGACGCCCTGCCGGGACTTTCGCAAAAAGCCTCGCCCGTGAAAGAAGCCCTCGCTACGGACGCGGCAGGTCACGGTTGCGGCCATAACCTCTTCGGCGCGGCGAGCCTCGGAGCGGCCCTCGCCATAAAAGAGTTGATCGCCGCAGGAAAGCTCAAAGGGACGATTCGTTTCTACGGCACTCCCGCCGAAGAGTCTGTCGGCGGCAAGGTCTACATGGCGCGCGATGGATTGTTCGACGACCTGGACGTATGCCTCGCCTGGCACCCGGATGACGAGACGCGCGCCGACACGCAGAGTTCGCAGGCGATAGTGGACTTCATAGTCGAATTCCGGGGCAAGGCCGCGCACGCCGCTTTCGACCCCTGGAACGGCCGCAGCGCAGTCGATGCGATGGAGCTTTTCACTCACGGCATCAATATGCTGCGCGAGCACGTGAAGCCTTCCGTGCGAATTCATTACTCGATAATGAAAGGCGGGGACGTGCCCAACGTGGTCCCCGAATACGCGAAGCTCTGGTGCTGGGTGAGAGATTCCAAACGCGAGGGAGTCGATAGCGTGCTGGCGCGCGTGCGCAAGATAGCCGAGGGCGCGGCCCTTATGGCCGAAGTCGAATCCAAACTGACCGTGCAGGCGGGCGACTATGAGATGCTTGTCAACATGACGGGGGCAAAGCTCATTCATGAGAATCTGACCCAGCTCGGCTCCATCGAGTACACGAACGAAGAACAGGAGTTCGCCCGAATGATTCAGCGCGCGACCGAAGTGGAGGCCAAAGGACTCAAGGGCGAGGTTCAGCCCCTCGAAGAACAGCGCCCGGACCCGCCGGGCGGCTCGACCGACGTGGCCGATGTGAGTTGGATAGTGCCGACCCTGCACCTCTCCGTTACCACTGCCCCCGAAGGCGCTCCCTGGCACGCCTGGCCTGTAGTGGCCTGCGGTGGGATGTCTATTGGGCATAAGGGACTGGTTTATGCAGCTAGAGCGATGGCCGCGACTATGGTCGATCTGTTCGAGGACGCACCGCTGCGCGAGGCGATAAAAGCGGAGTTCGAGCAGAAGGTCGGCGGGCATGTCTATAAGCCTTACATTCCCGACGGCCCGCCTCCTGTGCCCAAGAATCTGTAATTGCAGATTGCGGATCGAAAGAGTCTTCCATCGATCCGCAATCGGCATTCGAATTCCTCAAGCCTTGAAAAAGACGCGCCGTTAGGTTATAAACAGCGGTTGCCAAATCCATATGAGATTCAGGTAATGCTTATGCGCAAACTCCATCTCGTAATCCTCACCCTGGCCTTATGTCTGCCCTCTATCGCGCTCCAAGCGCCGGTCTCTGCCAAAAAGCCCCGGCATAAAGATTTCTTTCTTACCGACCCTTCCACTTATGCGCCCGGCGAAGTGGTAGTCAAGCTCAAGGAGGGCGCGCGCCATTTCGCTCTCCCTGATGGCGGGGAGCATCTGATGACGGTGGCCCGCTCGATTGGCGAACGGGCCGGAAGGATGCGCGAACGAGCGGTCGAGCCGCTCGCCCTCCCCGCGCGCAATAAACGGCTCAATGAAATCCTCGCGCGGCGCGGACTCGACCGCACCTTCGTGCTCCGCTTCGACCCCGAAGCCGACATGGATTCCATAATCGCCGAGCTTAAGTCGGATGAGGAGGTCGAGTACGCCCATCCGAACTATCGCGTAAAACCCGGCTCTATAATTCCCGACGATCCGAACTTCAATAAGCAATGGGCGCTCAGGAATCTCGGCATAGGGGTTCAGGGCCGCGCCTCCAAGCTGAACGCCGACATCAAGGCGACCGAAGCCTGGGAGATAACTACGGGCGACCCGGATTTGATAGTGGCCGTAAGCGATAGCGGAGTCGACATCGATCACCCGGACCTTGCCGCAAGCATTTACGTCAATGAAGGCGAAATCCCCGGCAACGGAATAGATGACGACAAAAACGGATACATAGACGATGTGAATGGTTTCAATGTGGCTGACCAGAACGGTGACATAAGCGATGCTTTAGGTCACGGAACGCAGATGGCGGGCATAATAGCCGCCAGGCTTAATAACCAGGTAGGCATAAGTGGCATCGCCCAGGTGAAGATATTGCCCGTGCGCTTCTTCTTTCTCGAAGACCCGGATGACCCGTTCTCTTTCGAAGCGACGATCGTCGACGCCGCGCGCTCGCTGATTTATTCGATAGCGGCAGGCGCATCCATAATCAATGCAAGCTGGACCGTATTATTTCCTGACGCTCTGGAGGGACAGGCCCTCGAAGACGCCGTAAAAGCCACCAACGACGCGGGCATACTGCTGGTCTGCATAGCAGGAAACGACGGCTTTAACAACGATGTCAGCAAGGTTTATCCGGGGGCTTACGGGCTGCCGAATCAAATCGTCGTGGCTGCGTCGGATTTCAACGACGATATATGGCGATTCGGGTTCTTCATCAAATCAGGCTTTGGCGAGAAGAGCGTCCATCTGACCGCGCCGGGAATCTCTGTCTTTACGATCTCTGCGCGCGGAAACTGCGTGCTTTGTTCGGAATCGGATGACCCTGATGAGTGGTACGAATTCGTCGACGGCACCTCTGCGTCTGCGGCGGTCGTTTCGGGAGTTGCGGCCCTGGTCAAATCGCGCTACCCCGAAGATTACGTGACCCTCATCAAGCGGCGAATACTCGACGGGGTCGACAAACTCGACAGCCTGCTCGACCCGCAAGGGCGTCCTTACGTTGCGACGGGCGGCCGGCTCAATGCGGTCGGCGCGCTCACGGTCGAGCCTGATATCGCGCCGCCCGTTCTCACGAGTTTCAAGTTCAAGGCGAAAAAAGGAAAACTCTTCCTGTTCGGCGCTGGCGTACAACCCGGCGCTGTCGTCCTTGTCGGCGACACCGCATACCCGGTAAACCCCAAGAGCGGCGATAAATTTTTAGCCCGCGTGCCGCAAAGTGAGTTCCCTCCCGACTCGCCTGTGGAAATAAAACTCCGCAATCCCGATGGCGGAATAAGCCAGATATTGATAGTGACGCGCTGACATACGGCGGACATCAAGAGAGAAAGAAACCCTCCCTGATGGTCGGGCTACCGAGAATCGATTTATCGGCACTTGCAGGGCGGTGCCTGTTGAGTGATAATGGCGCGCATGCAGGATAAGCAGTGGCCAGCAGTCAACCATCCGCTCTTCAGCCATCAGCCTTCGCTCAGGTAGCTGATAGCTGATAGCTGATAGCTGAATTTTAAGATGACGGATATTCGACAGACACTTTCATTAGAGCGAAAGCTGAGAATGTACGAGGCGCGTGAGGCTATCCTCAGCCGAATCGGGTCCGAAACTTTCTCGGTGATCGATCTGGACCATTTCCTGCGAGGGACCGTCAATGAAGTCGGCAAGATGATGGATGTCGACCGCTGCAACGTGATGACCGTTATGCCCGAAGGTCGGCTTCGCATAACTCACGAATATCGCGCCGCGCAGGACGACCCTCAGTTGCCATCATCTATAGGGTTCGAGGTCAGAGTCGATCTGAATCGACTGCAAGAAAACATTGACATATATGATCCCCAGGTGGTCGAAGATACCTCTTCGCCGGAATTGCCCCCTGTGGTCCAGACGCTTGCAGAGCATCTCGACAGCAAGTCCATGCTGATCGTTCCCATAATGTCGAACTGGGAGTTGCACGGCTGTATCGGCCTGCACCATTGCCGACAGAATTATCACTGGAAAGAGGATGAAATAGACTTCACGCGCAGCCTCGCCCAGCAGATAGCAATCGGCTATCGCTACACGCATATCTACAGCGAAAAAGAGAAAGAGGCGCGCATCAACAAGGCATTGCTTGAAATCGCAAACGATATAAACATCAGTTCCGATTTTTCGGAACTGACGGCGCGCATACTCGATAAATCGATAGACCTGCTCAGACTCGGGGCCGCCTGCCTTGCCATACTCGACGCCAACAACAGCGACATACACTTCACGAATCTGCGCACGGCCTCAGGCGTCAGCCCCGATATTCTCAAACAGCCCTCTTTGAAAATACCTATTCAGGTGATGCTGCCCAAGACCATAGAGCACGGGCAGATGCTCAGGATACTAAGCCCTGATCAGAACGATTACACGCGGCTCTTTCTGACCGAAGTCATAGAGGCGGGCGCGGCGTGTGTGGCGCCCATAATAATAGAGGATAAGATATTCGGCGCGCTCGTGTTGTTGTGGGAGCAACCCAAGAGCCATTTCACACAGGACGAGACGGCGCTCGCGCTCGGCATATCGGACCAGTTGGCCATCACGCTTTCAAAGGCGCGGCTCTCGGCCGAAGTCCTCAGGCTCAAGCGCGAACTCGAACACGCGGGAGGCGTCCGCGACTCCGGTTTCATAGGCAAGAGCGAAAACATAGCCCGCTGTCTTGAGATGGCCAACTATGTCGCAGACAGCCTGACGACCGTCCTGCTTCAGGGCGAGTCGGGCACGGGCAAAGAGATGATGGCCGATCTCATACAGTCGCGCTCGTCGCGCGAGGGCAAGCCTTATGTGAAGATCAACTGCGGGGCCATACCTGAAAACCTGCTCGAAAGCGAGTTGTTCGGCCACGAGCGCGGCGCTTTCACGGACGCGCGCTCGCGCAGGATTGGAAAATTCGAAGAGGCTAACTCCGGCACGCTCTTCCTCGATGAAATAGGCGAGATGAGCCTCGCCGCGCAGGTCCGATTGCTCAGAGTTTTGCAAAACGGCGAGGTCGTGCGCGTCGGCGGAAACGAGGTCATAAAGACGGACGTGCGCGTGATAGCCGCTTCGAATCGCGACCTCGAACAGGCCGCGAGTGAAGGGCGCATACGGCGCGACCTCTTCTATCGCCTGAACGTCTACCCGATAGCCCTGCCGCCGCTCAGGGAGAGACGCGAGGACATACCTATACTTGCGATACATTTTCTCGAAAAGTACAAGAAGCGGTCGAACAAGGACATAACGGGGATAACCGAAAAGGCGCTTGCGCGTCTTCGCCGCTGCGACTGGCCCGGCAACGTGAGGGAACTTGAGAATGCCATCGAGCGCGCCGTCATAATCGCGCAGGGCCGGCTTATAACCGTTGACGACCTGCCCGATGCAGTGCGCGGGGCCGAGAGCGAGACCGACGCCCCCCGAACCGTAGAGATCGAGATCGGGTCTACTATCAGCGATATCGAGAAGCGCGTAATAGTTGAGACGCTCGCGCACACGCGCGGCGACAAATCGCGCGCCGCCCAGATTCTCGGCATAGGGCGCAAGACGCTCTACCGGAAGTTGCAGCAGTACGAACAGGTCTCAAGAAAGGATGAGGGATGAAGGATGAAGGATGAAGACCAGAGTGAGGAGGGTTTCATCCTTCATCCCTTTTAAGATACGTGTGGTTTAAGGAGGACGGCTATGAAAAGAATCTTCAGTTCGGCTCTCATATTGATGGTCTTGATTGCGGCGGCAGTGATTGCTTATGCGCGGCCTCAGGCCGCATCGAGCGTCGTCGGCAGGTGGGACTTCACGGTCGAAACCCCTATGGGAGCGCGTCCCTCGATGCTCGTCATCAAACAAGAGGGCGATAAGCTGACCGCTGTGGCGAAAGGCGAGCGCGGCGAGCGCCCTTATGACAAAATCATGCTCAACGGCAATGAGATCACCCTGGTCATGACCATTCAATTTCAGGGACAGGATATGGTCATCACCTATAAGGGCATGGTCGATAAGGACTCTATGAAGGGCGAGGCGGATTTCGGCGGACTCGCTTCGGGCGAATGGAATGCCACTCGCCATAAAGAGATGGCCGCCCCCGCAGCCGGAAGCGCGAGCGCCTCGAACATCAGCGGCGTATGGACCTTCAACGTAGAGACACAGGCCGGGTCGGGCAGCCCGACCTTCACCTTCAAACAGGAAGGCGAGACTCTTAGCGGCTCTTATAAAGGCCAGTTTGGAGAAGGCCCTATTACGGGAACGGTCAAGGGCAGCGACATAATGTTTTCGGTCAAGATCAACGCTCAGGGACAGGACATAGAGGTGGTCTATAGCGGAAAGATCGAAGGCCCCGGCCAGATGAAAGGCACGGTCAAGCTCGGCGAGTTCGGTGAAGGCACCTGGACGGGCAAGAAGCAGTGAATCAGCTATCAGCTATCAGCCTTCAGCCTTCAGCCTTCAGTGCGGAGAGAGAGAGGAACGAAGATCAACCACAGATTACACTGATGACACAGACAGAAATCTTTTGTGAAATCTGTGTAATACGGTGGTTAAAGAGTTGATAACTGATAGCTGATAGCTGATGGCTGATAGAAATTATAAGGCCTCCCTGTGGTGCCTCAAGCAGGGATGAGCCAGAAAGGCGTCAGATGAAACAGGAACGATTTCCCTCGAATGGAAAAACGGTTCAAAAGGAAGATTTTCTCCCTAAAGATTCGCGCATTAACGGCGGCTCTAATGGCAGCGACGAAACAAACTCGCTGCCGGGCGTCCCCGGCCCGCAGTCGGCGTCCGACCATCCCGAAGACGGCGGAAAGCTGATAGTTGTTACCGCGCCGCTCACGGAAGCCATAGATCACGCGGGCTACTTCATTCAGATGGGCATGGCCAGTATGCCTATATGGATGGAGTTCGTGCTCAACAGCAAGTATCCCAACTGGCGCAATGTCGAGTACAACGAAGACGGCTCGGCGCGTTACATGCCTGCGGGCGCGCGCCTTGTCGAAGCCTCTCTTCTGCGATACTACAGCCCCGACGATATAGCCTCCTGCTACCCGGACGACCTGGACAAATTCATCGGCCCGAACACTCGCGTGGTCGCCGTCTCGACGCATAACCCTCTGGGAGTGACATTCGCGGCAGGCGTTTATACCTCCATCTTCGGTTCTTCAAAGCAGCCTATAAATTCGCATTACGCGCGCCTTATGTTCGAGAAGATCAAATCCAGCCCTTACCGCGAGAACTTCAAAGTGATTGTCGGCGGATCTGGCGGCTGGCAGATAACTCAGACCCGTTCATTCGAGGAACTCGGCGTCGATTGCGTGGTCGAAGGGCGCTCGGAATCCGCAGATACTATGGAACTCTTCCGCAAAGCGATCGAGGGAGAAGAGTTGCCGCGCGAGATAGAGGTCAAACACCCGACCGACCGCAACAGTATACTCTTTCCCGACAAGCGCACGACGTTCGGCGTGGTGGAGATGACTACAGGGTGCGGGCGGCGCTGCCAGTTCTGTGTGCCTGACCTCAACCCTCAGATCGATCTTCCGAAAGAGAACATCATGCGCGCCGTCCGCGCCAATGTCGCGGAGGGAAACAAACAGATATCGCTTGCGACCGAAGACATGTTTATATGGGGACAGGTGCATACGGATACGCCTTTTTACTTCCCCAACCGCGAAGCCCTGCTCGATTTGTACTCCGATATAGTCAACACGCCGGGCGTCGAACAACACGTGCTCTCTCATTGCACGATAGCGCCTGCCGTAGTCGACCCTGTGCTCATCAAAAAGCTTTCCGACCTCCTGCTGCCGAAAAGCCCTCTGCATCTGCCGCGCCTGAGCACGCATCCTGAAAAGAAGATTCTCTCGCCGCTGATAGGGCTTGAGACCGGATCAGTGCGCATAGGGAAACGGATCATGCCGAGCAAGGGGGTTCCTTTTTCGATAGAGGACTGGCCGAGCGTCCTACTTGAAGGGCTTCGCATACTGAACGAAAACAACTGGTTCCCTGTGATGACGCTGATCGTAGGCAGCCCCGACGAAGCAGACGACGATGTGCGCGATACGCTCGACCTCGTTTACGAGATGGAGCGCCGCAAGCTCTTTGCTTTCCTCGTCCCGTCGGTCTTCACCCCCCTGCATGACACGCGCATGGAGCACAAGGAAGGCGTGACCGAGACCCGTCAGCTTTCGCCGCTGCAATGGCAATTGATGATGAAGTGCTGGAAGTTGAATTTGCGCCCCGGCCAGTATAGCTGGTGGGGACCTACGGCCTGGCGAGCAGGGTCTATAGGCATGTGGCTGTACAAGCTCAGGCGCATAAACGGGCCGAACTTCACCTGGCCTCTGTGGATGTTTTCAAGCGCCATCTCGGAAAAGAACCTGGCTCGAATGGGAAAAATCTACATTGGCAAGCCGCTTGTGACCAAGACTCGCAAAGAGTTGATCGCCTCGCTCAAGCCCCATCATTTACAGTATCTGCGCGAGGATTGCGGAGACCTGCCCGAAGGCTACCGAGCCGGAGCTCGCACGATCAAGGTCAGCCACGCGCTTCCCGTACTCTCTTGACATACGTCTGTAGTCCGTGGTCAGTGGTCAGCCATCAGTCTTCAGCCGTCAGCCATCAGTCTTCAGTCTTCAGTCTTCATCAGCCAGTCTTCAGTCTGATAGCTGATAGCTGATTCAGTCGGCTTTGCGCGCCTTCGATGACCGGATGGGTTTGGTCGCCGGTTCCGGGTCCGTCTGTAGGGGCAGGGCTTCGTCTCTGCCCGTCAGCGGAACGGTCGCGGTTTCCTGAATCGACCCGACCTCGCTGTCGGCGTCCCGACCTTTTCTTGCATCGGTTGCTGCGGGTGCCTGGCGGAGCGCACTCCCCAGGTTTTCGGTCGCGCGTTCGTTTGGAGCGGGGGTGTTGGAAGGATGAGGGATGAAGGATGAAGGATGAACGCTACTCGCTTCTTTTTCATCCTTCATCCTTCCGCCTTCACCCTTTCCGAACTGGCGCACGGCAATAGAATACTCTTCGTTCGCGGCTTCGAGTTCGCCTATAGAGTACAATACACGTCCGAGGTCTTGATGCGCCTGAGCGTAATCGCCGCCGCGTTGCTCTATGCTACGGCGATAGGACCGGACGGCGGCCTCCGGATTGCGACTGCGGACGTGCGCCAATCCCATCTGATAGTGTGCCTCCGGATAGACATCGTTCGATTGCTCTATGGCGGTCTGATATGAATCGAGCGCAGAGGTTATGTCGCCCTGGCGGGCGAGCAGCATCCCTATCTGAAAATGTGCTTCCGGGAAGATGTCTCCCTGTTGTTCTATGGCTTGCTGTAATTCGCTCAGAGCCGCGCTGTATTGCCCCGCACGGATGAGCGCGCGGCCGAGGTCGTAGCGCGCGCGAGGAAAGATGCCGCCGCGCTGCTCGATCGCCGTGCGGAACGCCGCCTCAGCCTGCTCGCTCTGGCCGAGGTCGTAAAGCACAAGTCCCAGATCGTGATGGGCTTCGGGAAATACAGTAGATGCAGGAGCGCGCAAACCCGCGATCGCCTCTCCGCTCAACCTGGCGGTCACCGACGCGGCGAGTGGGGGACGCGGCGACGCGGCGGATCCTGTCTCCGTGTCTCCGTGTCTCCGTGTCTCCGTGTCTCCGCGTCTCCGCGTCTCCGCGTCTTCTTCTCTCCCCTGCTCCCCTGCTTCCGACCACTGGGCGGGATCGCCGGCGGGCGCGGCTTCGCGCTGAGAGATGGCCTGCTCGAACTCCGAGCGCGCTTCTTCGAGCGATCCCATATCGTAGAGGACGCGGCCCAGGTTGTGATGGGCTTCGGCGTCTTTGCCGTCGCGAATCCTGAGCGCGGTGCGCCAGGCGCTCACGGCTTCTTCCAACTGCCCGCGCCCGTAGAGTACAAGCCCCAGATCGTGATGCGCATCGGCAGCCGTGTCGCCCTGCGCGATGGCTTCCTTGAGCGACTGGGTGGCGCGGTCGAGCTGGCCGAGCCGCGCCTGCGCGTTGCCCAGATTGCGATGCGCGTCGGGGAAGTTGCCCGTCTGTGTCTCGATGGCCGTCACGTAGGCACTCACAGCCTCTTCTATTTCGCCGCGCGCATAGAGCGCGTTGCCGAGGTTGTAATAAGCTTCCGGATAGCGCCCGTTGCGCTGCTCTATAGCGGTGCGATAAGCCGATATGCTGGAGTCAAGCTCGCCCAGGTCGTATAGCGCAACTCCGAGGTTATGCCATGCGGAGGGGAATCGTTCGCCAAGTTCATTGGTCGCGCGGCGAAGGCTTGCGACAGCTTCTTCGAGCTCGCCGCCCTCGTATAATGCAAGTCCGAGATCGTGATGCGCTATCGCATAAGAAGGACGGTGGCGGATGGCTGCGCGGTAAGAGTCTATAGCGCCGTCCAGGTCTCCGAGGTCGTACATGGCGCGTCCCAGGTCGCGGTGCGCTTCGGCCATCGCGTCGTCTGCGTCGAGCGCCGCTCGAAGGGCTCGAACCGCCGCATCCAAGTCGCCCATCTCATAGAACGCGCGCCCAAGCAGATGATGCGCCTCGGGGAATTCATAAGGGTGGTCGGCTATAACCGTCTCGCAGCTTGCGATTACCTGTTCCATATCGCCGTGATCGTAAAGCGACCGGGCCAGGTCGAGATAGGCGGCCGGAAAGTCGGGTTGCTGCTCGATAGCGCGACGGAGCTCCGCTATGGATTCATCGAGCCCGCCCGAACGGTAAAGCGCGATGCCGAGAAAATGGTGCGCCCAGGGCATCTCTTCATTCAAGGAGAGCGCGCGACGGAATTCCTCAGTAGCTTCACTGAGAGCGCCCTTCTCAAGCAAAGTGGCGCCGAGGCTGTAGTGCGCGGCCGGGAAAGCTTCGTTTTCCGAGATCGCGGCCCTATAAGCCGAGATCGCTGAGTCGAGTTCGCCCGTGCGCGCGTAAGCGAGTCCGAGATTGTAATGAGCATCCGGGTAAGGGCCGCCGCGAGTTGCGATGGCCGATTGGTAAGCCTCTATGGCGCGAGGCAGTTCGCCCTTTGCGTTGTAAGCCGCACCGAGCCAGAAGTGCGCGTCGGAAAGCTCTGCGGATTGCTCAATGGCCTTTCGCTGCGCGCCTATCGATTCGTCGAGGTTGCCTTTGCTGAAGTAAGCCAATCCCAGGTCATGATAGGCTTCGGCAAACTCCCCGTCGCGCTGTTCTATGGCCGTGCGCAGCGATTGCACGGCCCCGTCGAGGTCGCCCATTCGATAGAGCGCGCGGCCTAGATTGCGATAAGCGCGTGGATATGCAGGCTGCTGTTCTATGCTGCGGCGGAACTCGGCCGCCGCGTCGTCGAAGCGTCCGAGGTCATAGAGCGCAAGGCCGAGATTGTGATGCGCTTTGGCGAAATCGCCGCCGCGCTGGCGAACTGCCGAGCGGAACGCTTCGACAGCCCCTTCGAGGTCTCCGCTCTTGTAAAGCGTATGGCCGAGGTCGTGATGCGCTTCGGGGAAATTGTCGTTCTGTGCCAGGGCCGTCTGGAAAGAATTGATGGCCTGCTCGAAGGCCCCCTGCGCGGCATAGATGCGCCCTATTTCGTAATGCGCGTCGGGGTAACTGCCGCCGCGCAGTTGAATGGCCGCGCTGAACTCTCCGGCCGCAGCGTACCCGTCGCCCAGATCCCGCAGGACCAGTCCCAGGTTGTAATGCGCGCGGGGAAATCGCGGATTCTGCTCTATGCTGCGGCGATAAGCTTCCACGCTGCGGCGCAGGTCGCCCAGGCGCGCGAGCGCCACCCCCAGACTGTAATAGGCCCAGGGAAAATCCGGGCGCTGCTCTGTGGCCGTGTGGTATTCGGAGATCGCTTCCTGTAGATTGCCAAGGCGTGCGAGCGCGCGGCCAAGCTCGTGATGGGCTTCCGGGTAAAGGGGCTGCTCATCGAGCGCGGCGCGAAATTCCTGTATAGCGTCCTCAAGCCGCCCCAATCCGTAGAGCGCGCGGCCGAGTTCGAAATGCGCTTCGGGGAAATGCGCGTGCCGCTGTTCTATGCCCGCGCGAAAGGCATCGACTGCGCCCGCCGGGTCGCCTTTTTCCAGGAGGATGCGACCCAGTTCGAATTGTGTTTCAGGATAATTGCCGTGCCGCTGATTCAGAGCATTTCGAAGGGCGGCGGCCGCGCGGTCGAGGTCGCCGAGGCGCGCGAGCGCGATGCCTAGATTGTGCCACGCCTTTGGAAACTCTCCGTTGCGCTGCTCTATGGCGCGATTGAGAGCGACTGCCGCTCCGTCGAAATCGCCCCGTCGGAGAAGGGCTATGCCCAGATTGTGATAGGCCCAAGGGTGATTGCCGCCGCGTTGTTCTATGCTACGGCGATAAGCGTCTATCGCCTCAGTGTACTCGCCGCGACGCGCAAGCGTGAGTCCCAGGCTGTAATAAGAATCGGGATTTTCGGGCTGCTGCTCTATCGAGGTGCGGAACGCCTCTATCGCTCCGTCGATATCGCCTGCGTCCAACAGCGCGCGGGCCAGATGATGATATGCGCGGGCGAAGTTACCCTCGCGCATCTCTATAGCCATTCGATAGCTGCTTATGGCCTCATCCAGCCAGCCCTTGTTGTAGAAAGCCAACCCTTTGTCCAGGTACTGCTGCGCGGTGCTCACAGAAGCGGTCATGATTATTAATTCTCCTGTCGTTCGTAAGTAGCAGGTGGCGGTTCGTGTATGGGCGCTTAAAGATTTCTTTCTTATAAAGATTTCTTTCTTATAAAGA
>JAKEHD010000017.1 GCA_022615215.1 Blastocatellia bacterium | reverse complement strand
TTTGCCCCGCGCGCAGTATAATCGCACATCGCGATTTCAATTGTTGAATCAGGCAAAATCGTTTACGGTTAGGTTATGCTCGATCAGGAAGCGACAACCGGCGCGTGGCGGCCCTGGAAAAAATGGCTGCTCGTGATCTGCTTATGGCTTTTGCCCGCGTTGTTGTCCTTCAGCCAGACGCTTTTCGTCCCTCCCGATGAAAGGCATTCGATAGTCTGGTACAAAGTGCTTGGGCTTCAATCGCTCTTCTGGTTTCCGCTGGCCTTCAGCACCCCGGTCATATTTCATCTCGGCACTCGTTTTCCAATCGAACGCCCGCGCAGGTTGAAAGCCTTATCGGTCCATTTGTTTGCCTGCACGGTTTACTCTTTCGCCTTCACCGCCTGGCTCGTCTTCTTCTATGAGTTATCTCCCGACGCTTCGATGGCACCTCTGAGGTCGCTCCCTCTCCTGACGAAGTTTTTCATCTTCCTGAGCGGGGGGTTCACTTTCTGTTTTCCAATATATGGAGCCGTTTTGGGCATAAGCGCAGCGGTCGATTATTATCGCAAATTTCAGGAACGCGAACGCGCGGCGGCGGCCTTCGAACTGAAAGCTTCACAACTCGAAGGGCAGCTTGCGCAGGCGCATCTTCGGGCGCTCAAGATGCAGCTTCATCCTCACTTTCTGTTCAACACCCTGCACTCGATAGCGGCGCTCGTGCGCGAGGACGATAAACAGGGCGCTATTCGCATGATAGCGGGGCTCAGCGATCTGCTGCGAATGGCGCTCGAAGAGGTCGGGGCGCGCGAGACCACATTGAAACAGGAGATGGAATTTCTCGAAAAGTATCTCGCCATAGAACAGATCAGATTCCAGGATCGCCTCAAAGTCAGAATCGAGATCGAACCGGAGACCCTGGATGCGACGGTGCCTTACCTGATTTTGCAGCCGATAGTTGAAAACGCCATCCGGCATGGAATATCGAAGCGCGCTTCGGCGTCGCTTGTGGAAATCAGGGCCTGGCGCGAAGGCGGTCATCTCTTCATGCAGGTCCGGGATGACGGGCCGGGACTTGCGGAAGGCTGGACGGCTCCCGCGCGGGAAGGCATAGGGATTAAAAACACCAGGGCGCGGCTCGAACAACTCTACGGCCGGGCGCATTCCTTCTCCATAGAAAATGGAGACGGCGGCGGCGCGGTCGCGACCATCATCATACCCTTCACGATGAAAGAGAGGTCTGAAGATGACGGCCATCCGTCCTCGGCCATCGGCCATCAATCTTCAGACCTCTCCGCATCCACGGGATGACTTTCCCGTCCAACAACCTCACAATCGAACGCAACTCGCGCGTCGTTATAATCGTACCCTGAATCAAACCAACTGATTCAAACGATCAATCGTCAATCGCCCCGGCAAGGCGATCGAATGACAGATCGGTCGTATTGAACCGATTCGCAGAGTGGTGTACTTTAGGAGAACCATGGAAACCTTTTTGCAAGACCTTCGCTACGGAATTCGGATGTTGATGAAGAAGCCCGGATTTGCGGCCGTGGCCGTCGTGACGCTCGCGCTCGGTATCGGATGCAACACGGCCATCTTCAGCGTCATCAATGCCCTGCTGCTCAAGCCGCTCCCTTATGAATCGCCCGAACGACTCGTCCGCATCTCGGCCGATCTCGAAGCGCGTGATGTAAAAGATGCCGGCGTGAGTTTTCCAGAACTCTTCGACTATCAGGAACGCGCCGGTGTGTTTGAAGGAGTAGCGGGTCTCTATTCGATCAACGCAAACCTGACGGGCGTCTCGGAGCCCGAGCGCATAGAAGGGTTGTTCGTCAGCGCGAACTACTTCTCTATACTCAGGGCGAAGGCTGCCATCGGGCGCGTATTCCTGCCTGAAGATTACCATCCTGCCATCGCCGAAATCGGCGTGATAAGCGATGGTCTGTGGAAGAGGCGATTCGGCGGCGCGCGCGATATCATAGGCAAAAAGATTCTGCTCGATATGGACCCCGTCACAATCATAGGGGTGATGCCTCCGGGATTCCGTCATCCCGGCCTGGGTATAGAGGACGAGATCGAACTCTGGATACCTGCGGGCTTCCGCACCATCGAGGCACGGCCCGCCGTGCGCGGCATCCGCTGGTTGAGCGGCGCGCTTGCGCGACTCGCGCCCGGCGTCACCGTTGAAACCGCGCGCTCGCGGCTCAACTCTCTTGCGAACGAATTAAAGCAGGAATACCCGAACGACTATACGGATATTATCGGCTGGACCCCGACATTGACCCCGCTGCAAGACGACCTTGTGGGCAAGACCAGACCGACGCTGCTCGTGCTCTTTGCCGCAGTAGGTCTCGTGCTGCTGATAGCCTGCGCCAATGTCGCAAATCTCCTGCTTGCGCGCGCTTCGGCCCGCCAGAGAGAGCTTGCCATAAGGATCGCCCTCGGAGCGGGCCGCTGGCGCATCGTTCGCCAACTCCTGAGCGAAAGCCTTATGCTTTCGCTCGCGGGCGGATTGCTCGGCTTACTTATGACGCTCTGGACTATGGAAGCGATTGCGGGTCTTTTGCCTGAGAACATTCCTCAACTGAACGATATGGCTGTAGACACAGGGGTGCTGGTCTTTACGCTTGCGGTAACGCTTGCGGCCACAACGATTTTCGGAGTGGTGCCTGCGCTTCTCTCAACAAGGATCAAGCCGCAGGCTCTGAAAGAGGCCGCGCGCGGGACGACTGCCGAAGTCCACAGAAGCGCCCTGCGCAGTCTGCTGGTTATAACAGAATTCGCGCTGGCGATGGTTCTGTTGATAGGGGCCGGGCTGCTCGTGCGCAGTTTCTGGCAATTGCAGAGCGTCGATCCGGGATTCGAGACCCGAAACATTTTGACCGCGCGGTTCTGGATGTCGCTGCCGAACGAGCCTGAGAGCGGCCCTTACTTTCAGCACGCCCGGCGGCTCGTCTTCTATCGCGGCGTGCTTGAGCGAGTCAAAGCCTTGCCGGGGGTCGAGGAGGCCGGATGGGTCTACCCGCTTCCGCTCGGAGGCTCGCGTCGCAATCGCGGGTTTCTGATAGAGGGACTGCCTCTGGAATCGGCCGATGTCAACCAGGCGGAACTGATCTACGCCGATCAGGGATATTTCCGGGCGATGCGGATACCCTTGATCGGGGGCCGGTATTTCGCCGATCAGGACGACGAGAACGCGCCGCCTGTACTTCTCATCAACGAAGCTATGGCCCGTCGCTACTTTCCTGATGAAGACCCTGTCGGCAAACGCATAAGGCCGGGGAATCGGAATTCGACCGCGCCCTGGATGACTGTCACGGGCGTGGTGAAGGATGTCAAAAGCTCGGACCTCGAAGCCGAAGCCGCGCCGCAGATGTATCGCTCGATAATTCAAACCCCGAGCCTTGCCATGACTCTGGTTCTTCGAAGCGCTATCTCTCCGGCAAGCCTCGCTGAATCGGTGCGGCGCGAGGTCCGGGCCACGGATCCCAACATGCCTGTTTTCGGGATAAAGACTATGGAAGACGTTATGTCGGCGACGCTGGCCGAGAGGCGGTTTTCTATGCTTCTGTTCGGGCTGTTTGCCGCCGTAGCCCTCCTGCTTTCAACCATCGGCATATACGCGGTGATGAGTTATCTGGTGCAGCAGCAGACACACGAGATAGGCGTGCGAATGGCTCTCGGCGCACAGCAGAGCGATATAATGCGGCTCGTGCTCGGTCACGGTTTCGTCCTCACGCTCGTGGGAGCGATCATAGGTCTCGGCGCAGCTTATGGACTGATAGGCTTGAGTGCAGCTTATGGACTGAGCAGCTACATTTCCAGCCTGCTTTATGATCTCAGCCCGACCGATGTTAAAACCTACATCGCAATCACGCTGTTGCTTATGGGCGTGTCGCTCCTGGCCTGCTACGTGCCTGCGCGCCGCGCCACGCGCGTCGATCCCATGCAGGCGCTCAGGGATGAATGAATAATTCGTCCGTAGTCCGTTGTTCTTTTTATCGAGGCATCGATTGAAAGCTACAGAAGATTAACCACAGATATCACAGATAACACGGAAAATATTTGAGAAATCTGTGTGATCTGTGGTTGTATAGCAGTCGAATGTATAATGTTGGCGAAGGGTTGAAAGGAAAAACAATGCCAATGAAGATTCACACACAGAGCTTTGATGAAAAACACGTCATCATAGCCAGCGAAGATTTACAGGCTCTGGTCGAAGCCGCAAGCAAAACCGTCGATGTCGAAGTCGAAAGCGATTCATCGGACGAGATGCCTTTTTCTGTCGATGATTTGATGAGGCTTTCGGAACGGGGCGGCTCGCTCGATTTCTTGCTTGACGAGCGCGAAGACATCTACACAGTCGATGATTTGAAGGTGCGCTACTGATGACACGCGGCAAAATCGTTTTGACTCCGTTTCCGTTCACAGACCTGACGGGCAGCAAGCTCCGCCCGGCCTTGATTGTCTCAAGCTCTGCGCGAACAGGCGCTGATGTCATACTCGCTTTCATTTCATCTGTTTTTGATCCGTCGCGCCTAGCTTCGACCGATGAGTTTCTGCTCGACACAGATGCAGACTTTCCGGCATCGGGCCTCAAAGTCAGTTCGGTCTTCAAAATGGATAAGCTTGCAACTGTAAAACGGACGATCATTCGCGGCGAATTAGGCGAAGCCTCCGCAGGCTTGCAATCAAGACTTGATGAAAAATTGAAAGCTGCGCTCGGAGCATTTATATGCTCCTTTCATTCAGCAACCGACCCGCCTCACCAGGACGCGCGGTTCAAGACGATCTTTCCGTTGTTGACGACCATCAGCAGGTCGTGAATCGCCCCGATGTTTTCAAGCGGATTGCGCTCGACCACTATCAGATCTGCATCGAACCCGGCTGCGATCTTGCCTGTGTGGTCTGCGACGCCCACGAGTTCGGCGGCCACTACCGTAGCCGATTGTATCGCTTGAAGCGGCGAAAGGCCTACATGGACGAGTTCCTCAAGTTCCTGCGACATGCGAAGCGTGCTGTTCGGTCCATATCCGGTATCGGTCGCGGCTACGATCTTGACTCCGAGTTTATGAGCGAGGGCGGCGGTCTCTCTTATGCGAGGCAGCATGTGACGGCCGCGAACCTCAAGCACGGGGTTGTCGTAATCGCCGCCCGGACGTGTGAGGTCAGAGACCACCGCTATGGTCGGGACGAGATAGGTGCCCTTCTCGACCATGATGGAAAGCGTCTCTTTGCTCAGATATGTGCCGTGCTCTATGCTGCGGACTCCGGCCATAACGGCTGCCCGCCCGCCTTCATCTCCGTGCGCGTGAGCCGCTACGGGGATGCTGCTCTTTGCGCCCTCTTCGACGAGCGCCGCGAGTTCGGCTTCCGAGTAGTAAGGCTCGCGCGGATCAGTGTTGGGCAAGCCTGCGCGGGCCGTCGCATTGGTCTTTATCCAGTTGACGCCCCGGCTCAACATGGCCCGGCCCATCTCTCTCATCGCATCAGGTCCGCGCACCCCTGACCTCATGAGGCCCGCAAGTTCGGGCATATCGATAAAGAGCGCATCAGCAGGGCGAGGGCGCACGTGATAGCCTGCGGAGAGAATCTCAGGCGAGTCGATTTTGCCCGCCGCCGCAAGCTTCCGCATACCGACATCCACGAAATGCGAAACGCCCATGCTGCGCGCAGTAGTCACGCCGGATATGAGCGCGCGCCGGGCCGCTTCGAAATCGTTTATATGAACGTGCGCATCGATCAATCCGGGAATGACGTATTTTCCTTTCAGGTCGATTACCTTTGCCCCGGCGGGAGCCTGCAAGGTTCCCGTTCCGATTCTTTGAATCTTGCCGTCGGACACGATGATAGTGGCACCCGATAGGGGTTGAGCCGACAGGCCGTCGATGACATTGGCGTTCGTGAAGACGAGCGTTTCAGTCTGCAATCGCGCAGAAGAGCCAGAAACGGCGACGAGCAGGACGGCCATCGAAACAAAGACTGCCAGAGACGTTCTGAAAGAAATAGAAGCAAGAGAACTTCGTTGCGAGGTTCTGTGCGGGAGCATTGAGCGCGACATGGTTTTCCTCCTTGAATTTTCAGATCGGATGATGACACCGCAGCAGAGAAAATATCATTGTCGGAGGTCAGGCTTCCATAGCAGCTTACGGATCGGGAAAAGGTTTTATGAAAGATCGCTAGCCGGTTCTTTCGATTTGGGATTGCGGATTTCGGATTGCAGATTGATCATCCCGCAATCCGCATTCTGCAATCCGCAATCATCTATGCTTATGGTTTCCTGGGCTGCTCGTTATCGGGAGCCAGCCTGATCGAGGTGTCGAACTTGCGATAGTCTTTGAACTCGATCACATTGCGCGTATAGAACCCATCGCGTGTACGTCCGAGAATCACTTCTGCCCGGACAGGCATAAGGTATCGATCTTCCCTGACCTTGATCCAATCGTACTCCAGGACGGTTTCGGCCAGTGTGATGGGAAAGTTCGCCGGTATCGCATCATGCGACTGCTCTATGCGAACCGCGCGTCTGGTCTCAACATCTATCCAGATGCTCCCGCTGCTCCCGGACATGATCGCGCGCCCGGTGTTTATATCCGTGATCTGGCTTCTGGAATTTACGGTCTCGACCTTGAAATTATATATAACGACGGAACGCCCTCTGAACTTCCGGCGGCCTGCTTCTTTGAACGAAGCCTTTGCTTGAGGCATAAGGATTCCGGCCAGCCGCGAGCCGAACTCGCCCGTCGAACTCGCTCCGCCCAGGTCTTCATAGTCTTTGTCCGAAGGCTTTCCGTTTACACGAACCACTTTGAATGTTTCACCTTTTCCGGCGCTATAGGTAAGCTCTACTTCCAGAGTATCGCCCAGTCTCCAGGGTAGGTTTGGGTTGGACCGCGCGTAACGCTTGATCGTCTGAAGAACGATGAAGTCGGGCAAATCCTGTAGGTACTCTATTGCGTGAGCGCGGGCCTGTTCTATCAATGACGATTCTTCATCCTCCTCCTTACTCTCATCGGCTTCAGACGGCCTCAGCAGACGCGGATCTATAGCCGCTTCGCCTGCGCGCCGAATGACTGACAGCAGGAACAGAGTCGCTCCGGCCTTTTGGAGTTCGTCGATGGTCGTTTCGTCGACCTGAAAAGAGATGCCGCGACTCTCGACTTGAGACGCCAGGTCGCCCTCGGTGATCCGGCCTCCGGCCGTTGCCTTGAGCAAACCGAGAATATCTTTTTTATTGAGCGGCCCGTCCTGTTGCTCTCCTGCAACCATCCCGGCAGCGACAATCAGCAAGAGGCTGAACGTCAATATCGGCTTCATACTCTTTCGCATCTTCGTCACCTCAGCGGATAGAATGGCGCTCGATTGAAAGATTTGCAATATCAAATCAGCGGCGTATCAGTATCTTCATGGCCTTCAAAGTATGCCTGATAAATGTCGAGGGCGTATTCGAATTGTTCGCTATCGACCATTATGCGAAGCTCGCCTCCGAATACAAGATGGGGCAGGACCGATAGAGAGTGGCCCCCCTGTATGACTGCGGTTATGCCATTTTGTTCGAGCACCTGCTTGATGAGCATAGCCAAAGGATAGATGGGAGGGCGGCAAAGCTCGACGAACCTGATCCGCCGCTTTTCGCTTTCAGCCGCCTCTTTTTCGAGACTGCTCGGCACGAGGTTGCAACCGCAACCCGGACACATATCAAGGCGCGTTTGAAACTCTTCGGCACATATAGGGCATAACATCAGCATCGCAATCGAATTTATATCAACTGCCCGAATGGAGTCCAGGGGTCAGCCATCAGCCGTCAGCCGTCAGCCGTCAGTCTTCAGTCTTCAGCCGTCAACTACCATTACTTCAGTCTGATAGCTGATATACTCTGCGCGGCATGGATTGAAACTTTTCATCAAGCTCACCGCCAGGCGATTTTATTTGGAGTGCGGCGGCCCGGACGCCGCTTTTCATTCGTGA
>JAKEHD010000170.1 GCA_022615215.1 Blastocatellia bacterium | reverse complement strand
GTACGGAAAGGCGAGATATTCGGGTTCCTCGGCTTGAACGGCGCGGGCAAAACCACCACCATAAGAATCCTTCTCGATCTGCTCAGGCCCACCGCAGGCAAAGCTTTCGTCCTGGGACACGATTGCCAGGCCGAAGGGCTTCGGGTGCGCGCAAGCGTCGGCTATCTGCCGGGAGAGATTAATTTCTACGGCGATATGACCGGCCGCGAGACGCTCGATTTTCTCTTCGGCATCGGCCGACGCGACGCGCGAGAGCGTTACAGAGAGGAGCTTCAGGAGAGGCTTGCGCTATCGTCTGCCGATCTCAATCGAAAGCTCAGACAATACAGCACGGGCATGAAACGCAAGCTCGGATTGATACAGGCTTTCGAGAGTGACCCTGCCCTTCTGATCCTCGATGAACCGACCGAGGGCCTAGACCCTCTCATGCAGGAAGGTTTCTACGAACTTCTGTCGGACGTAAAGCAGAGGGGGCGCACCGTTTTCATGTCGTCGCATGTGCTCTCGGAGGTCGAAAGGGTCTGCGACCGCATAGGGATTTTGCGAAAGGGAGAGCTTGTGCTGCTCTCTCCTGTCGAAGAGGTGCGAAAGCTTGCCGCGCGCCGCGTGCGCGTGTTTTTCAGCCGGGACATGGATGGCAAACCCCAACTGCCGCCCGAACATGAAGTCCTTGAAGTCCAGCCTCGTTTGTGGAGCATACGCGCGCAAGGGCCTCTGGGGTCGCTCGTAGAGGCGCTCGCAGGTCTTCCTGTAGAAGACCTTATGGTCGAAGAACCCCGGCTGGAAGATGTCATCATGAAATACTACAAGGAAGACGATTGATGAAGAGCGGGTTGAATCTGCTTGCGCATTCGCTGAAGAGGGTCCGCACGCTGATCCTCGTGATGGGGCTATTGCTTGCGGGCTTTCAGGTGTTTCTCACGCTAGTGGCCAGGTCGCTTCATAACACGGACGCTTTCGAACAGGTGGCAGAGATCGTTCCCGACTTCGTCCGGCAATTGATGGGACCATCCTTCATCGGGCTTATGTCGTTTGGCGGCATCATCTCAATCGGATATTTCCACCTTGCGATCATGGGTTCTCTGGTAGGTTTGACCATAGCCCTTGCGACCGAATGCGCTTCCGAGATAGAGACGGGTTTTATGGACCTGATCCTCGCGCGCTCGCTGGCGAGGCATTGGGTGATTACAAGATCGATAGCCGCGCTAAGTGTATGCACGGTCTTCGTTCTCGTGATGATGATGGCGGGCACTTATGCGGGGCTTTACTGGCTTGCGCCGGAAGGTGCGAAGTGGCCCGCGCCGCATATCATAAGGTCGCTTGCGATCAATCTCGGCGCGCTGATGATGTGTTGGGGAGGGGTGGCCCTTGCGATAGCCGCAGCGTCGCGGCGGCGCAGCGTCGCGGGTTCGTTTGCGGGGCTGTTTGCGCTTGCGACGTTTCTTCTCGATTATGTGGCCCGCGCCTGGCAACCTGCTGAAAAGGCGGCCTGGCTCTCTCCTTTTCGCTACTACGCGCCGATGGATATCGTCATGGAGCTTGAGGTTCCGGGCCGCAATCTCTGGGTGCTGGTCGGGATTGCCCTTGCAGGCTTCATAATAGCCTACGTTCTATTTTCCCGCAGAGACATCTGAAGGCAGAAAGCAGTAAGCAGTAAGCAGGTTCGATCAATAAAGGCAGTATGAATCGAGGAGAATTTTTAACTCGCATCACGATATGGATAGCCCTCGGCGGTTACGCGCTGAGCGTCGCCATCACCCTGCTCGGGCGCGAAAGCCGGATGCGGAAAAGAGACTTCCTCGTGTGGCAGGCGCGGGCGCGATGGATTTGGACCATAGGATGCGCGGCGCTCTTTGCGCATACGATTTGCGCGCTTCATTTTTATCACGCCTGGAGCCAGGTTTCGGCTTATCGGGAAACGGCCCGTCAGACCGCAGAGGTCACAGGTCTCGATTGGGGCGGCGGCCTGCTTATCAACTATGCTTTTCTGGCCGCGTGGATTGCCGATGTCTTCTGGTGGTGGCGCGGCCTTGAGGCTTATCGCCGTCGTCACCGCTTGATTACCGCGTTCTGGCATGGGTTCTTCATCTTTATGATCTTCAACGCTACGGTGGTCTTCGAAACCGGCCTTGTGCGAGCGATAGGCGCGGGACTCTGTTTATTGCTGCTCGCGCTCTGGCTATGGAGCTTCCGAAACGGACGGCTCGCCGCATCGCGCTGAAGGCAAAGCGATGAACGCGCGAATCCTGCGATGGTCGGATTAACTCGTTCCAGTGTGCTCGTGATATACTGCGCGCGGGGTAAAACGAAGGTTTTTCCTGGGAGCGCAGGCATCCTGCCTGCCGGCGCTAGCGCGTTCAGGCGTTTGAGGGAAACCGTCAATTCCTCCCGTGCGCAGTACAACCTGCTCTGCGCCGGAGCATTGGTTTTACCATTGATTCGTTGCTATGCCATAAGAGGCGGGATCAGTTATGAACTTTATCGAGAATGAATCTCCGACGAAATTGAGAGGCGGATACTACACTGATCCGGATATCGCTCATTTTTTAGCGCGTTGGGTTTTCGAGCTAGAGCCTCAAAAGATATTAGAGCCAAGCTGCGGCGATGGCGTTTTTATCAGCGCAGTAAATTCAATCTGTAACCGGGATGGTTGTTTCCTTCTGGGAATCGAGAAAGACCCTGATGAAGCATACAAGGCATCTCAGAGGGCACAAGCGATGGAGCGGGTGAAAGCGGAGATACTTTCACAGGATTTTTTGAACTGGGGTTTGTTGAATATCGGCAGACCATTGAATTTCGATGCCGTCTTGGGGAATCCGCCGTTTATTCGCTATCAATATTTGAATGACGCGCAGCAGATACTCATGCAAAAGTTATTCGAGCTATTCCATCTGCCCTTTACAAAGCATACCAATGCGTGGATTCCGTTCGTCGTTCTTTCAATCGCTCTTATGAGACCTGGCGGCCGACTCGCGATGGTTGTGCCTTCTGAGCTGCTTCACGTTTTGCACGCGCAATCACTGCGAACATTCCTTGCTTCCGAGTGTTCCAGAATACTGATAATAGACCCGGAAGAATTATGGTTTGGCGAAACGCTGCAAGGCGTTGTTTTGCTCCTTGCCGAAAAGAAAGAGTCGGAAAGCAGCCTCTCGCTCGGCGTAGCAATTACGCCGGTAAGAGATAGACGGGTTTTGAAAGATGCTCCCGGCAAATATTTTAAAAATGCCGAATACATGAATGGCGAGATGATCCGGGGCAAGTGGATGCCTGCGCTGCTTACCGGAGAGGAACGAGAATTATTAAAGGAGATTGCCCATCGAGAAAATGTTTTTCCCTTCAGAGAAATTGCGAGCGTAGACGTTGGTATAGTTACGGGCGCTAACAAATTCTTTTTGGTCACGGATGAAGTGGTCGAAAAATACAGGTTGAGCCGATGGGCTTATCCCATGTTTGGAAGGAGCGAACATGCGCCCGGTGTTATATATAATGAGGAAACTCACGAAGCCAACAAAAAAGCAGGACTTCCGACTAATTTTCTCTGGTTTGGCGCGAAAGAGTTGTCAGGCTTTCCTGAAAGTGTTCAAGAATATATCCGAAAAGGAGAAAGAGAGGAGTTGCACCACCGCTATAAATGCAGAATCAGAACCCCCTGGTATAACGTGCCCTCCGTCTATAGCTCGCCGGTAGGAATGCTGAAAAGGTCTCATGATTATCCGCGCCTGATACTGAACGAAGCCAATGCGTACACGACCGATACAGCGTACCGCATCTCGGTCAAGTCCATTGACCCAGGACGCCTGGTTTACTCGTTTGTGAACAGCCTGACCGCTTTAACGGCTGAATTGGAAGGGCGGCACTATGGCGGAGGCGTTTTGGAGTTAGTGCCTTCCGAGATTGAAAAGCTGCTCGTTCCAATATCGGAAGCGCCAATACTTTTAGAAAGGTTGGACCGGAGCATCCGCGCGGGCCTTCGCCCGAAAGAATTATTCTCCATCCAAAATAGAGAGCTTCTTGGTGAAATGGGTTTAACCGTACAAGAACAAGAAATTTTATTTGAAGCCTGGAATCGCTTGCGTATGCGCCGCCAACGGGCATCAGGCGATGAAGACGTTGAATCGAGCGGCGAGCGAGTTGTAGCTGCTGCGAAATTTCGATGTTTGTCGTCATAAAACCCGGCTTCCTGAAGACTGCCTGAGATACAGGCTGCTTCCCGCACCGCCTTCGGTCGCCTTGCGCGGGCCGCCACCATTATGGGAAACTTTCACATTCGAGAGACTGCGGCCAATCAACGCAGCGATTTACACGGATTGATTCACGATGCACAACCTCGGTCAATTGGCGCAGATTATCAAAGCCGAGTTGATCGGCGACCCACAGGCCCTCGTGCAGCGCGCCCGGCCTTTCGACCTGGCAGGCGAAGGCGATATTACTTTCGCTGTGAACGCGGCTTATCGCTCGCGCATCACCCAATCTCCCGCAACCGCTATCATCATAGCGCCTCCGGCGGAAGCCTCAAACGTTAATCTGCTCATCGCCGCAAATCCCAAGCTCGCTTATGCGCGGGCCATACAGGCCCTGCACGGCAAGCCTTATCAACCGACGGGCGTAAGCAGCGACCTGATAGCGGGCCGGGGCACCGCTATGGGAAGAGACCTCTCCATACATCCGCGCGTCACCATCGGACAGGATTCCGTCATAGGAGATCGCGTAACCCTCCATGCGGGAGTCGTGATATGCGACCGATGTCGCATTGGCGACGATACGATCATCTTTCCGAATGTGACTGTGTACGACGACTCGGAGATCGGCAGCCGGGTCATAATTCACGCAGGCACGGTCATAGGCGCGGACGGCTTCGGATTCGTGCCCGATGAAGAGGGCCGTAAGGTGAAGATGCTTCAAATGGGCCGCGTCCGTATAGAAGACGATTGCGAAATCGGGGCCAATTGCGCGATTGACCGGGGAGGATTCGGCGACACGGTGATCGAGCGCGGGGCGAAGCTCGATAATTTGATCCAGGTCGGCCATAACACGGAGATAGGCGAAGATACTGTGGTCGTCGCGCTCACGGGGTTTTCGGGCGGCACGCGCGTGGGCCGCCGCTGCGTGATCGCCGGACAGGTCGGAACGGTTCATCACATAAGCATAGGCGACGGCGCTACGGTCACGGCAAAGGCTGTCGTCACCAAGAATGTTCGCGCGGGCGCTCGTGTGGGTGGTATGATGCCCGCGCGGGATTACAAAGACTGGAAGCGTTCGCAGGTGTTATACTTCAAATTACCCGAGATAGTGGAACGTTTGAAACGATTAGAGAAAGCCGTCCGGAAGATGGAGGCCGATGATAACTGATGCAGGGTGCGCGATGTTCGGACAGACTGATCTTCAAAAGCCAGCGGCCGGTTCCAGAGGTTGCCGACAGTGGATTACTTTTCGCGCATCGAAGGGAGCGATGATGATAGAGCAACCGACAATTCTGGAAAGAGGGCTGGCGCGCGTCAGGGAGGGGTTTTGATGGCTGTTGCGTCGAGGGAATCCAAACGGCAGAGATTACAAGCGGTTGATGAGGAGGCTATGGAGACTATTTTGGATATAACGCAGATCCAGGCTATTCTGCCGCATCGTTATCCGTTTTTGCTCGTTGACCGGATAATAGAATACGACCCCGGCAAGCGAGTGGTCGGCATAAAAAACGTGACTCTCAACGAGCCGTTCTTCGCGGGCCATTTCCCCGGAGCGCCCGTCATGCCGGGCGTCCTGATAGTCGAAGCCATGGCCCAGACGGCGGGCGTTATGATGCTTGCAAGCCTGCCCGACCGCGATACCAAGCTCGTCTTCTTCACGGGAATAAACAACGCGAAGTTCCGCAAGCCCGTCATCCCCGGCGACCAGCTAAGGCTCGAACTGACGGTGCTAAGACTGCGCCCCCGCTACATAAAGCTGCGCGGCGAAGCTTACGTCGACGGGCAACTGGTCGCTGAGGCTGAAATCTCGTCCTCGCTCGTCGAGCGCAGCGTGATCGAGCACAGCAATCAGTCCAATCACGCCGGCTGCGCTCCCGTCGAAGAGTAGTCATATCAGGAGACTGCACGCAAGTGTCGATACATCCGACAGCCATCATCAGTCCGAACGCGGAACTCGGCAACAACGTCACAATCGGTCCTTATTCGATAATAGGCGATGGGGTCATCCTCCAAGACGATGTCCGGGTCGGGAGCCATTGCGTAATCGAAGGGCCTTCGGAATTCGGACGCGGATCGGTATTCTTCCCTTTCGTGTCGGCGGGCCAGGTGCCTCACGACCTGAAATACAGAGGCGAACGAAGCTGGCTGCGGACGGGCGAGCGCAACACTTTCCGCGAATTCACCACTCTTCATCGCGGGACCGAAGGGGGCGGCAATCTCACTCAAATCGGCTCGGACAATTTATTCATGGCCCAGGCTCATGTCGCGCACGATTGTATCATCGGCGACCACGTCATATTCGCAAACGGGGCCACGCTCGCAGGCCACGTCATAGTAGAAGACCACGCGACTATAGGCGCTTATGCGGGCGTGCATCAGTTCTGCCGCGTGGGTCGTTATGCTTTCATAGGCGCGTTCTCGGCCGTGGTCAAAGATGCGCTCCCCTACGCCCGCACCGTTGGAAACCGCGCGCGATGCTACGGCCAGAACACCCTGGGGCTTCGCCGTCGCGGATTCTCAAACGAAGAGATAAGCCGCCTCGCTCGCGCATTTCGCCTGCTGCTCGCCTCAAAGCTCAATACCACGCAGGCCCTTGAAGCGATCAAACGGGAGTTCAGCGACTGGCCTGAGATAGATTACCTGATCCGGTTCATCGAGACCTCGGAGCGCGGTGTGACTAAATGAAAACCGTCCGTTACCCTTTGCCTTACGGTCTCGCTGAAAGTAAATCCAACAACGGACCACTGACAAAGGGCGACGGACAAATAAGGATCGTTGACCACTGTCATGAAATACGGACTGATAGCCGGAAACGGGCGATTCCCATTCCTGGTGCTCGAAGAGGCGCGCGCAAGCGGTGTCGAGATGGTCGTGGCTGCGATTAAAGAAGAGACCGCGCCCGACATAGAAGCTCACAGCTCGCAGGTCGAGTGGATGGGTGTCGGCCAGCTAGGGCGTTTGATTCGCTTCTTCAAACGCGAGCAGGTCACGCACGCCATAATGGCCGGGCAGGTCAAACATCATCAAATATTCCGGCTCAACGCCCTGCCCGATCTCAGAATGGTTCGCGTGCTCGCGCGCCTGACCTCTAAAAATACCGACAGCCTGATCGGGGCCCTCGCTGCGGAGCTTGCGCGCGAGGGGATCACGCTCGTCGATTCGACGACCTTTTTAGAACAGTTCATCGCCCGCGAAGGAGTGCTCTCAAACCGCGCGCCCACCGAAAAGGAACGTGACGATATAGAGTATGGAGTCGTGATAGCGCGAGAGATCGCCCGTCTCGACCTCGGTCAGACCATAGCCGTGAAAGACCGCGCGGTCATCGCAATAGAAGCCATGGAGGGGACCGATGCCGTGATCGCTCGCGCGGGCGAAATAGTGCGCCATCGCCCGTTCGTAGTCGTCAAGGTCGCAAAACCCGATCAGGATATGCGGTTCGATGTGCCCGTCGTAGGCGCACCCACTATAGAAGCGATGGCGAGCGCCGGCGCTACCGCCATACACGTGACTGCCGACAAGACCCTTATGCTCGATAAAGATGAACTCATCGCCCTGGCCGATAAAAACCGGATAAGCGTGGTCGGCGGCCGTCAGTAGTCTTCGATCAGCCATAAGCTATCAGCCCTCAGTGGTCGGCGGTCACTCGATATTTCCGATAGCCGAAAGCTGATAGCTGAAGACGGATGGCTGATAGCTTATGCTGCTTGACCCCGGAAATCGAGTGGTAGAGAATCTACGGGGATGTCGAAAGAGATTTTGGAACAGTTCGCGGCCGTCGCCCGACAGATCGAAGAACAATTGAAGTTCTATCGTGAGATAGGCGTGGTCGATATCGGAGGAGCGGCCCGAAGTCGAAAAAAAACCGCCGTAGCTGATTCTGCAATCGAGCAGGCGCGAGACGTTTTGCCTCCTCCCGCGCCCCTGACGAAAACCGCGCCGCCACCGGCCGAAACTTCATCTCAAAAAGAGTACGCCATGCCCGGAAAAAAAGAACAGGTCGAGCAAGTCGGTTTGTTCGGCGATGTAGCGCCCTCGACTGCTGAAGGCGTTACTCTGCCCGCGCTTCAATCGCAGGACGCATCGCTTGAGGCCATACGTGAAGATGTGGGCGAATGTACTCGATGCAAGTTGCACGAGCGCCGCACGAACATAGTCTTCGGGGAGGGAAACCCTCAAGCCAGAATCGTCTTCGTCGGCGAAGGACCGGGAGCGGATGAAGACCTTACGGGACGCCCTTTCGTGGGCCGCGCCGGGCAGTTGCTCGATAAAATAATCGCGGCCATAGGGCTTCGCCGCGAAGATGTCTACATTGCGAACATAGTGATGTGCCGTCCCCCCGGCAATCGCGCCCCCGAACGCGACGAGGTCGCAACATGCGAACCGTTTCTCTTTCGCAAGCTGGCCCTCATCCGCCCGCAGGTGATAGTCGCGCTCGGGTCTCCCGCATTCCAGTGCCTGCTCAAAACCAGAGAGACGATAACCCGGTCGCGAGGCGAGTGGCGCGAATGGAACGGCATCAAAGTCATGCCGACGTTTCACCCCGCCTACCTTCTGCGCGTTCCCGCAAAAAAACGCGAAGCCTGGGAAGACATGAAGAAAGTGCGTGACTACCTGAACTCTCTGCCGGATTGATCTTCCGCCGTCCGGCGATCATCCCGCGGAACTCCTGTGCCGCCCGAAATGAAATCTCTGAATGCCCTTTGACGGCTCTTATGAAGATATACGTTATGTTGAGCAGCTATTTGGAGGATGCCACAATATACTGTATATCTGCGGCGGTCATCAAAGAGCCGGGGTGATCGTGCGCGGGCGCGATCGCTTCTTAATAAGAGGGCGCATGCGCGTGCCCCTTCGAAGCGCGCATCTTCAGGAAACAATCACGGCAATAAACCGGCCGCCCCTGAGTGGGCTTGAAAGGCACTGTGGTCTCGACCCCGCATAGTGCGCAATCGACCACCGCCTCGATGCGGCTGCGCGTGTGGGGCTGATGGCGACGCCTGGCCGTCATGATCCTTTCGTTTTTTCTTGCCTTGCACGACTTGCATCGTTTGGGAGCGTTTTGCAATCCTTTATCGGCAAAAAAGAGTTGTTCCCCGGCGGTGAAGACAAACTCTACGCCGCAATCCATGCATATCAGCATCTTGTCGTCATAATTGCACACAGCGGGCCTCCTTGCCTCGTTTCCCTGTGGTTGGCATTAACGGCACTCTTCGAGTGCTGCGGTCCTTACGATTGTTGGCGGCGGCAGGCCGTGAGTGATGCTACGAGACTTCGCATCGCGGAATTCGCCCGCCGCTCTGTTTCGTGCTTTTCAGAAACTTACCCTTCGCCCGAGGCCTTTAAGATAAAACCTTTGCTCGCTAAATATTTCCACCCTTATTTATGCTTGCCATTATCGCCTTATTTACATCTCTGTCAAGCAAATTGCGGAAAAAATTCGCCCTCCCGACGAGAGGTTCAGTCTTTCTGCGAGCGGTCTGGAAAAGCGGAAGTCGGAAGTGAAGCCGAGAAACTATTACTGCCTGCTGCCTGCCGTGAAGGCGAATCGAGCGCGTATCATTTATTCCGCCCGAAAGTCGGACGTCATTAGCCGGGAGCCGCTCCTGATTAAAGTATTGACTTGAGAAAAAGACTCTGCTACTTTGCGGGCAGACGATGCTTCTGTCCTGCCCCTAGTGTCTGATTACGATTAGCTCCCGCACCCACGTTAAGGAGTGATGATGAAACAAGCAGCCCGTATCGCCATGGTTTTGGCAATCTTTTCTCTCTTATCCTTGTCTAAGGCCACTGTAGCCCAGCAAGACCCGTCCGATCAGTCCGACCCGGTTGCCAAACGAACAGACGTTTACTGCACAGGGTTCATATCCGAGACGCCGCTGCGGCCCGATCTACAGATCGTTGGCGCTGACAGAGAAAATCTGAAGAGTTTATTCTGGCAAGGGGACGTAGTCTTTCTGAACAAGGGACGCGAAGGGGGCATACAGCCGGGCGCAGTCTACTATGTCATACGCCCGCTCGGCGAGGTCAAACACCCGTTCACCAAAAAGAAAGTCGGTCACCTTGTGCGCGAACTCGGAATGCTGCGCGTCCTCGAAGTCCACGAGAAGACCTCGGTTGCTGAAATAACCATAACGTGCGACACGATCACCTTCGGCGATATGCTCAAGCCTTATGAGGAATATCAGGGACCGGACCCGCGCGACCCTCAGCCCTTGCCCAGGTACGGCGAAGGCTCAGGCGGCGTCACAGGTCGGATAATCATGTCGCCCAACTATAGCGAATACCTCGCGGCAAATCGCGTGGTCTATATAGATCTCGGTTCGCGGCAAGACGTAAAGCCGGGCGACTATTTCACCATCTTTCGACAGATCGGCAAGAGCGAACGCATCGCCACGATGCCCAAAGACGACATAGTCCAGGAACGCAGCGGCGGTTATGGGAGCAAGCACTATCGGGGCGGGGACTTTTCAATAGAGTCGGGGCGCGTGCCTCAAAAAGAGGTGTTCCGCGACCGTCCTCCTATTCCTCGCAAGGTTCTCGGCGAAATGGTCGTGCTCAAGGTGGAAAAGACGACAGCCGTTGCGCTCATCACCCGAACGGTCGCAGAGGTCAACATAGGCGACTTCGTTGAGCGCGCGAACTGATCTCCACACACGCCTTTTAGAGCTTTCGCGCTCGGTGTTGTATAGAGAACGGGGCAAACATCAACCTGTCCCGTTCTCTCGATTCACCGCCTGCCGACGACCGCCGCCTCATTCATTGCCGCACCTTCATCGCTAAAATACATATCATCCCGGCGCGTTGAATAATTCGGATTCCCGCCCGATCAAATAGATGGCCCTTTGCTAGAAGAAGCATACCGCGTATAATGGGCAGGCTAACGATATATCAGGAGGACCGAAATGGCGCTTGGAACGAAAATCATCAACATATTTATGGCGTTATGTTTGCTCGCCGTCACGGCTTCTTTCGGCTCTGCGGGCGCAGGCCCTCGCGCGCAAAAGAAAGACAAAGACGACGACCCCAACTCGGGCCGTCCCATCTTGTGGACGGAACCCACCGATATCGAGAGTCGCGATCTTTTCCATGGGCTTGGTGGCGAAGAAGGCGCTCCCGACCCGTCGGGAAAATTCAAATTCGTGCGCCGCTCCACATCAGGCACATCCGAAAAGATCATCGTCGATGACGACAAAGGTCGCAGTTGGACCGTAAAGTTCGGACCCGAATCCAGACCTGAAACGACGGTCACCCGCATTCTGTGGGCTGTAGGATACCACGTGGATCAGGATTACTTCGTCAAGAAAGCCTTTATCGAAGGGCGCGGAGGCTTCGAGGTATGGGACGTGAGGTTTGAGCGAAGGGATGACGGATACAAGGATCTCGGCCCCTGGAAGTGGTTCGCAAACCCGTTCCTCGGAACACGCGAGTATGACGGGCTGAGAACCCTTATGATGGTGGTCGGCAACTGGGATCTGAAGGATGAAAACAACAAGATCGTGCGACCCAACAAAGAGAGCGGCGGAGACCGCAGCCTGCGCGTTCACTACGTATCGGACCTGGGAGGGACGTTAGGGAAAGTAGGAAACCCGATCAGGAAGACGTGGTTTCTAAGGAACCTGCCGGGAGGGACGAAGAATGATCCGGAAGGGTATGAGAATCAGGTGTTCATCAATGGAGTGAAGAATGGCACGGTGGATTTCAACTACAAGGGCAAGAACCACACGCTGCCGCGAGGTGTAAAGGTGGAACACGCCCGGTGGATGGGAAACCTCCTGGGCAGGCTCTCGAACAAACAACTTTCGGATGCATTCCGCGCCGGAGGCTTCACAGAAGCCGAGATCGAAATTTATGTGCGCGAGCTTCGTGACCGCATCGATCAGCTAAAGGCACTCAGATAGCGCCATGCCCGCAAGGGAGACCTGTAAAACTTTCCGCGCGAATGTGGGGGCGAGCCGTAGAGGTCTGCCCCTCACTTCAAAAAGCTGCTGATTGATCGGACCCGCTTTAGAGTCGGCGTATCGTTATCGCTCGCGGAATGCCTTGAAGATCCTCGGTCACATCCGCAAGCTCCCACGCCGTCGGATCAATCAGGTCGCTGATCTGTTCGAGTTGACTATAGCCTATCTCGCACACGAGATAGCCGCCTCGCCTGACGTAGACCCGACCATCGCCGAGCAAGCGACGATAAAAATCGATCCCTTCCGGGCCGCCGCCGAGAGCCACGAGCGGTTCCCAATCACGCACTTCGCGTTGAAGCGAGCGGATGTCTTCATCGGGCACATAGGGCGGGTTCGAGACTAAAAAATCGACCTTGCGCTCAATCCCTCGATCTGCGAGCGGCTCAAACAGATCGCCTTCGATAAAATCTATGCGGGTTGAAACCGCGTGCCGCACCGCGTTCGCCCGCGCGACCGCGAGCGCCCGGTCGGAAATATCAGTCGCGATCAGGCTGGCTCCAGGAATATGAAAAGCGAGCGTCATGGCTATGCAGCCGGACCCTGTGCCCAAGTCGACGATCAACGGAGCTTCCTGGTCCGCGAGCGCGATCACTCGCTCTACGAGGAATTCGGTCTCGGGCCGGGGAATCAACACGTCAGGCGTGACTATGAAATCCAGACCGTAGAATTCCTGGTGACCTGTGATGTGCTGAAGAGGTTCTCCTCGGGCGCGGCGCTCTATCATCCGTAGATATGCCCGGTATTTCTCCCGCTCAACTTCTTCATCCGCCCTGGTGAGAATGTAAGTTCGGTCGACATCGAGCGCGTGGGCAAGGAGAAGACTCGCTGTCCGGCGCTCTTCGGCTACATTGGAAGCGCGGAGAAGGCTGGCTCCCTCAGCGATGGCTTCGGCTATATTAGGCAAAGCGATTGGTTATGCGCGTTATGCAATGGCTTCTGTATCGGCTTTGAGTTTTTCTGCCTGATAATGGGCCACGAGCGCGTCTATGAGGTCGGCGATCTCGCCTTCCATAAACAGGTCCAACTGGTGCATGGTGTAGCCTATGCGATGATCGGTTATGCGATTCTCTTTGAAGTTATATGTGCGTATCTTTTCCGAGCGGTCGCCCGACCCGACCATCGAGCGGCGCTCGCTCGCGATTGCCTCGTGCTGCTTGTCCTGTTCCATTTCGAGAAGGCGCGAGCGCAAAACGCGCATGGCTTTTTCGCGGTTCTTGATCTGTGATTTTTCGTCCTGCATGGAGACGACCGTATTGGTCGGCAGGTGAGTTATGCGGACAGCCGAATAAGTCGTGTTGACCGACTGGCCACCCGGTCCCGAAGAGCAAAACGTGTCTATGCGCAGGTCTTTAGGATCGATTTTGATGTCGACCTCTTCGGCTTCGGGAAGCACCGCGACCGTTACTGCGGAAGTGTGTATGCGCCCGGAGCTTTCGGTCTGAGGCACGCGCTGCACGCGATGGACGCCCGATTCATGCTTGAGCTTCGAGTAAACGCGGTTGCCTTCGATCAAAAGTATGGCTTCCTTGACGCCGCCTATTCCCGACTCCGATGCGTCGAGCACCTGCACGCGCCACCCCTGCCGCTCGCCGTATCGAATGTACATGCGCATGATATCGGCCGCAAAGAGCGTCGCCTCGTCGCCGCCCGTACCGGCCCGGATTTCGAGGATGACGTTCTTTTCGTCGTTGGGGTCTTTCGGAAGCAACAAGGCTTTCAACTCGCCCTCGACCCGCGTGACGCGCTCTTCGAGATCGAGGAGTTCCGCGCGCGCCAGATCCAGGATTTCAGCGTCGGCCTCTTCTTCGAGCATCTCTTTAGTCTCACGGATGCCGCGCTCAAGCGCCTTGTACTCGCGATACTTGGCGACTATCTCTTCCAGTTCCCTGTGCTGTTTCGCTATTTTCGTATAGCTCTGCTGGTCGGCCAGCAATTCAGGGTCTCCCAATTGCTTCGAAAGGCTCTCGTATTTTTCTTCTATCGAGGCTAACTTGTCTAACATAACAACCTTGTTGATCGAACTCTATCGCATGCTCCTAGTGCGCTTCCAATTCAAGTAGCCGCTCAAGCTGCTCGTGCAGAATCGGCGGCGGGTTCGAGCTTCAGAGATTCTTCGAGCGCAAATATCGCAACCTCCAGTTGCGAATCATCCGGCTCTTTGGTGGTGATATTCTGGAGCCAGATGCCCGGCTTTGTGATGAAAGAGAAGAACCACTGAGCGCGGCTGCGCGCCGAGGCGCGGATGATCTCATAAGAGACGCCCGCTATCACGGGGATAAGCGATATGCGAACGAGGAAATTCAAAAAAAGCGACTCGAACTTCACGACCGAGAACGCCGCTATCGCAACCAGCATGACGACCATCATAAAGCTCGTGCCGCAGCGGGGGTGCTGGCGCTGTTTTCGCCGCGCGTTTTCGACCGTCAACTCTTCGCCCGCCTCCCAGGTGTAGACGACCTTGTGCTCGGCCCCGTGATACTCGAACACGCGACGTATGTCGCGCAGCAGCGAGAAGCTCGTGATCATAATCAAAAAGAACGTCATGCGTATAATCCCGTCGACCAGATTGAAAGCGACCGACGGGCGCACGGGCTTGAGCGCCGCCGCAATCCATGCCCATGTGTCGGCGTACCACGCTCCGCTCTCGGAAGCCGCGCCTATCGTCCCGCCGCTCGAATAGACGAATATCATGTTGGTCAACAGCAATGGCAGGACTATGAACAGAAATATGTTGAAGATTATGGCGAAGACTATCGAGCCGACGGCCGCCGAGGTCGAAGTCTTTTTAGGCTTCCCCTTCGCAATAGCGGTCGCAGGCTTAGTCTCTTCGGCGACCGCGACCGTCGCTGTCGTTACCACACCTGTGCCGATAGCTGCGGGTTGGAGATCGGTTTCCTCTTCGGGTTCAGTATCGCTTTCAGCCTCATGAAAGACCACGTTGGCCGAATAGTTCAGCGCCTTGACGCCGAGTATCATCGATTGAATCAAGACTGCCGACCCGCGAAGCACAGGCAGTTTCAGTATGGGGTATCGCTCCGAGAGCACAGGCAATCGCTGGCTCCTGGAGACTATCTTGCCGTCGGGGCGGCGCACGGCGACCGCATAAGAATGCGGCGCGCGCATCATCACGCCTTCGATAACGGCTTGCCCGCCAACTATGATTTGATCTTCTCTCATACGGACTGGCCCTCCCTGTTTGCCCGCAAAAAAATATTGGCTGCCGGGGACTGCATAATTCTCACGTGCAATCCCGGCAACCAATACCTGGTTATTGATCGGCTACTCCTGAGTCTTACGACCGTACTTTCGATTGAACCGCTCGACGCGACCGGCGGTGTCTATGAGTTTCTGCTTGCCCGTGTAAAACGGATGGCAATTCGAACATATTTCGAGCCTGATTTCCGTCTGGGTCGAGCGCGTCTCCCAGGTTTCGCCACACGCGCAATGCACGGTCGTCTTCATATATTTCGGATGAATATCTGGCTTCACTTTGATCGCTCGCTCCTGTCGTAAATTTGTCTCGCAAAGAAACACTAAAGAGTACCCAATAGCTCGCTGGTGTGTCAAGGTTTTCGGCGATATCGCTTCTGCTCGTCTTCCGCGGATTCGTGAATTTGCCGCATCTCTTGAAGTTTCGGCGCTCGATGCTTGGCTGCCGGACGGCGTTTGATTATAATTGTTGGCCTGTATGCCTGAGACATTATTCGAGAAAATCTGGAACCGTCATGTCGTCCACCAGGAATCGGGTCGTCCGGCAATACTTTATATCGATTGCCATCTGGTGCATGAAGTCACCTCGCCTCAAGCCTTCGAGGGATTGCGGCTGGCCGGACGCAAGGTGCATCGACCCGATCTGACTTATGCCACTGCCGATCACAACATCCCTACATGGGACCGCTCGCTTCCCATCCTCGACCCCGTAGCCAAAACTCAGATCGATACGCTCGAACGCAATTGCAGCGAGTTCGGCATCACGCTCTACGGACTCGACAGTCCCAACCAGGGCATAGTCCACGTCATAGGGCCTGAGCTTGGCATCACTCAACCCGGCATGACCATAGTGTGCGGCGACAGTCATACCTCGACTCACGGCGCGTTCGGGGCGCTCGCTTTCGGCATAGGCACGAGCGAGGTCGAGCACGTCCTCGCAACTCAATGCTTGATTCAATCACGGCCTAAAACTCTTCGAATAGATTTGCAAGGGAGCCTTCCGCGCGGCGTGACTGCAAAAGACCTCGTGCTCTACATCATAAGGACGATAGGCACGGACGGCGCGACCGGCCACGTGATCGAGTACACGGGCGAAGCCATTCGCGCGCTCACAATGGAAGAGCGAATGACCGTCTGCAATATGTCTATCGAGGGAGGCGCTCGCGCAGGAATGATCGCGCCCGATGATACGACTTATGCTTATCTCGAAGGGCGGACGCTCGCTCCCGCGGGCGAAGTGTTCCGAGCGGCAGTCGAGCACTGGAAGACTCTGCCCTCAGACCCCGGCGCTCGATACGACCGCGAGATGGAGATGGACGTTTCGTCCCTTGCCCCTCAAGTCAGTTGGGGGACCAATCCCGGAATGGTTACGGATGTGACCGGAGAGGTGCCCGACCCGGAATCGCTTGAGGATGAAAACGCGCGCAAGGGCGTGCGACGCGCGCTCGAATACATGGGGCTTGAGGCCGGAACCCCCATTCAAGAGATACGGCTTGACCGCGTATTCATAGGCTCCTGCACGAACTCGCGCATAGAAGACCTGCGCGCGGCGGCCGAAGTCATCAAAGGAAAAAAAGTCGCTTCAGGGCTTTACGCGATGGTCGTCCCCGGCTCGCAACAGGTCAAATGGCAGGCCGAGCGAGAGAATCTCGATAAGGTATTCAAAGAGGCCGGCTTCGATTGGAGAGAAGCCGGTTGCAGCATGTGCCTGGGGATGAACCCTGACATACTGGAACCCGGTCAACGTTGTGCTTCCACGTCGAATCGCAACTTCGAAGGCCGACAGGGGCGCGGCGGCCGCACGCATCTGGTAAGCCCCGCGATGGCAGCGGCGGCGGCCATTGCGGGCCGCTTCGTCGACATACGAAACTGGGAGTGACTGAAACCGAAATGGAACCATTCTCCAAACACACAGGGCTGGTCGCCACGCTCGACCGCGTGAACGTGGACACGGACCAGATCATTCCAAAGCAATTCCTGAAACGCATAGAGCGGACAGGCTTCGGCGAGTTCCTGTTTTACGACTGGCGATTCCGCGAAGACGGGTCGCTTGATGCGGATTTCGAATTGAACCAGCCGCGCTTCGAGGGCGCGACCGTGTTGCTCGCCCGCGCAAACTTCGGCTGCGGCTCTTCGCGCGAGCACGCCCCCTGGGCTTTGCAGGACTATGGCTTTCGCTCGATCATAGCCCCCTCGTTCGCCGACATCTTCTATAACAACTGCTTCAAGAACGGGCTGCTTCCGGTCGCCCTTCCTGAAGAAGAGGTCGAAGAATTATTCAACCGCGCGAGGGTGAATAATGAATACCACCTGACGGTCGATCTTGAACGCCAGGTTGTTGAAGACGACTCCGGTTACAGCAGCCGATTCGAAGTCGATCCCTTTCGGCGCGAGTGCTTGCTAAAAGGGCTGGACGATATTGGATTGACCCTTGAGCACGAAGAAGAGATAAGCAGGTACGAAGCTACCCGGATTGTTTTTTGACTAAACGGCCTGTTCGATCAAAGCGCCTGACTGCTTTGGCCCCTGCCTATTCCAACCGTTCGATAACTTGATCGCACATCTCCACCGTGCTGACCGGGCGCGTATTTTCAGGCGCTATATCGACGGTCAAGTATCCGGCGTCGAGGGTTTCGGAAACGGCTTTTTCTACGGAGGCGGCCTCGCGTTCGAGTTGAAATGTATGGCGCAGCATCAGGGCGACCGACAGGATAGCGCCGAGCGGGTTCGCTATGCCGCGTCCGGCGATGTCGGGAGCCGACCCATGCACCGGTTCGTACAATCCCACCGGCCCGCCTATGCTTGCCGATGCGAGCAACCCGAGCGACCCGACTATGGCTCCCGCTTCGTCCGAAAGTATGTCGCCGAAGAGGTTTTCAGTAACTATCACGTCGAAGCTCGCCGGGCGCGCTACGAGCGCCATAGCGCATGCATCCACATATTGATGTTCGAGTTTTACGTCCGTGTAATCTGCGGCCACACGCGCGACCACTTCGCGCCAGAGTTGAGAACATTCGAGCACGTTGGCTTTGTCGACCGATGTCACTTTGCTTCGTCGCTTGCGCGCTAAATCGAAGGCTATGCGCGCGATGCGTTCGACCTCCGGCTCGCTGTAGCGCATGGTATTTATGACCGACTGTCGCCCGGCGGTTTCATCCGCGCCGCGCGGCTCGCCGAAATAGAGTCCCCCTAGAAGCTCACGCACGATGATCATATCCGTGCCTGCGACCACCCTCGGTTGCAAAGGCGAAGAGTGAGCGAGCGCAGGAAAAAGAAGAGCGGGGCGCAGGTTGGCAAATGCGCCGAGTTCGCGCCGCAACCTGAGCAGCCCGGCTTCGGGGCGGAAGTTTACCGGATGATTGTCGAACGAGGGATCGCCGACCGCTCCGAGCAGCACGGCGTTTGAATCGAGACAAGAGCAGAGCGTATCAACGGGGAGCGGATCGTTGAATTCGTTGATCGCCACTCCGCCGATCTTTTTGTGTTTCAAATCGAGTTCGTGCCCGAATCTTTCACACACGGCCTCAAGCACGCGCGCGGCTTCCGTCGTAACTTCAGGCCCTATGCCGTCGCCGGGCAACATTGTGACTTTTAAAACCAATTCTGCAACTCCCTTCGATATTAACAATCATAGCGCCGGAATCGTATCATCCGGCTTATGTTCAGTGCTTATGCATAAATCTTGCACCGAAAGCCGGTCCATTGTTAAACCGACTGGCGATTCGAATCCTTTTCTGAGTTGTTCGAGGTCAGCCTGAGAGATTTCCGGCATCGCCATTCTACCTATATGCTCAATGAATTTAGAATGCTCATTCTGCGCATTGACTCCCTCCAGTCCTGTTCGGCGCATCCCTGGAGTTCCTGGTGAATCAGTCTCCTATGATCAGTGTCCGGCACTTTTACCGGAGTTAGTAGTAAGGCATCCTCATGAAGTCGAGGGCGAGTGCCGCCGCTTCCCGCAGGAAGGTTCTTGAGAAATGTAGAAGACTGGAGGAATGCCCACCAAAAATACTTATAGCCATCTTTGGGAATTATACGGACAAACTCGGACTTGACCGGGAAGAATAAAGGGCTTTGCAGGTTCAACCATTCCGCTTTGGGGGTGATCAAAATATTTCCGAGGTATGCCCTCATAGTACCCATTAGTAATTCTTCTTCGCCAACTATGGGCTCCCTGGTCGGCAGATTATCTTCGGAGAACTCTAATACGAAGGTGAGATACTTGCCTTTCGGTATATCGCTGTATTCAATGGGGCGAAAAGGTGAATAATGAATACTGCCCTTGCCACGAACAGGTTTATTCGATGAGACATAATCACCCAAAGTTTCGCTCGCTCCATTGGCTCGATAAAAGTATGGATCCCAAAAAGCAGGTACCCTTTGATGAGGTTCTACAAATGAGATAAAAAATGTGCCGTTTCTGCTCATCGGTCAACCTAAGCCCAGGACTTTCTTTAATCCGGGATCGTCTACGATTTGACTGAGATAGTTCGTTTCCTGGCCAATCATCCTGCTGTTTAAAGGTATACCGACAGATGGCGCATAAGCGAATACCGATTTCGTCCTCTTGCTCGAATGCTTGGCTCTCTTTTTCTCCAGAATAACGATATCTGCGCGGGTCGTCGTGCTTGCAGTGAGGTGAAATACTCCTTCAGGCAGACCCACGATGCCTAACAGATTCCATGATTCTTCAACGGCAAGTCTGAGTCTCTGGTACTCCGTGTTGGCCACGATAGAATGCGGCAGCAAACATATAAGCCTTCCATCCGGTCGCAAAAGGTTGAAACATACATCCAGAAAAAGGGCGTCACTATTCCTGTATCCAAGATTGAACAGGCTGCTATCGGTATCGATCGTTTCAATTTGTAAAGAAAAGGGCGGGTTGGCCAGGATGTAATCCACCCGTCCGTACCAGGCTTTGAATTGCGATTCCGGATCGTAGATATTAGAAGACAAAAACGATTTCTGGTGGTTGCCGGGTGTGGCCAGGTTTAAAACGACTTGTGCCAGGTCGACCAGGGAAGCTTCAATATCATTGGCAACCAGGCGGCACTGTAGATGTTTCCATCTCTTGGACGCTTCTATCAAGAAGGTTCCGCCCCCGCATGTAGGGTCCATTATTACGGCATCATCGATACATGGAATCAAAGCGGACATGGCGCAAGCAACCGGGCGGGGCGTGAAGAATTTTCCAGAACCTTCTCTAAACCTTCTACCTAAAAAGTGCTGATACCAAACGGGCAGATTTTCCCCTGTTGGATCGGACGAAATTATAGAAGCTATAAAAGCTAAAAGATCTTCGTCGTGGCTTATTCGATCGAATGCTTTTCTACCTCTCTCGATTATGCGCTCAGGCGGGTTGGTTATATCGGAACCGAAACGCAGAAGATACTCAGAAGCCAGTAAATAAAAAGACTCTTCTCCCTCGACACCATATCGTCTTAAACGGTCCTCAAGCAGTTTCTTTTGCTCGGCTAATTGCTTGAATGTCATCAGTGCCAAATGATAACCATATTTCACCAGATAGGCAAAGGTACTTGTTGCGAGTCTTTAGTTCATATTCAGCTAATTCCCCCATTTCCAGGTGTAAGGAGTGCGGCAATCTTCCGACTCAGGGTATGGCTCTATCTCATTGCCGTTTCTTGATTCATCAACCAGGCCAAAGCAGTGATTTGCCAGCGCGCTCGCAAAGCCGTCCTCATCGCACAAATGCGGGCGAATCGCCTGCCGTCGCGCTGAAAAGTCCTTCGAGGCCAGGAGCCGGAATGTTCGCGCAATCTGCGGTCAGACTCCCCAAAGAGGAGGCTCGTCTTCGGTCTCTTGCTCGCGCACTATGTGGAGCGCGAGGCTGTCTTCGATGGCTTCGGCCGAGTGCTCGAAGCCCAGGGGTATGATGACGGCTTCGTTGCGCCGCACGACGAGTTGATTGCCTGCGATCTTCATGCGCCACGCGCCCCTGAGCAGGCAAATCAATCGCTCGCCTGAGACCGGCGAACCGCTGACCTGCTCGCCCTTGCCTACGTGCAGGCTCATCAACAATACCCGTTCGCCCGATGGCATGTAGTCCTGTGCGGGCACGGGCCTGAACTCTCGCAAAAACGAATCCCAACGATAAAGTTTCATCATGAACTCACTGCAAGGAAAATCCCGAGACAAAGCGCAAAAATTTCTTTCTTCTTCGGCCCTCAGCCACTTGACCGAGGGCCGTTGCCTGCACGGTTGTCCCCCTTCAGGCGATAAATATCTTTAGCCTTGCTTTATCCTTACCCATCAACAGTCACTACTTGCCCGATCAAGCGGCCGATGCCTTCTGCATCTCTTCGCGGATGATGCCTGTCAAATGATGGTCTTCGACCGTCTTGATCTCATCTGCCAGCGCGATGAAGCGGCGATACACGAGGTCAAGCTCGCGCCGGGAAAACTCGTATCCAAGCTCTTCGCACCGGCGACCTAGCGCGTGGCGGCCTGAGTGTTTGCCCAGCACCAATCGGCTGTCGGGGACGCCGACCGATTGCGGAGTCATTATCTCGTAAGTCAGCCGGTTCTTTATGACGCCATCCTGATGTATGCCCGCTTCATGCGCGAAAGCATTTCGCCCGACAATCGCCTTGTTAGGTTGAACGGCCGCTCCGGTTATCTCCGTAAGCAACTGGCTCGAAGGATATAGCTCTTCGGTGTTAATGGCTGTCTCATAAGGCATCACGTCTGCGCGCACCTTGAGCGCGCAGACTATCTCTTCGAGCGATGCATTGCCCGCGCGCTCGCCTATGCCGTTTATCGTGCATTCGACCTGGCGCGCGCCCGCTTCGATAGCTGCTATCGAGTTCGCTACCGCAAGGCCCAGGTCGTTGTGACAATGCACGGAGATGACCGCCCGCTCTATACCGCGAACGCGCTCATGAATCGTAGAGATTATTTGAGTGAACTCGCGCGGCGTCGTGTACCCGACCGTATCGGGTATATTGACGGTAGTCGCGCCCGCTTCGATTACTGCTTCGACTACTGCGCACAGGAAATCAAGATCCGTGCGCGTGGCGTCTTCGGGCGAGAACTCTACGTCGTCGCACAGAGACTTCGCAAATGCTACGGCCTCGCGCGCCTGTGCGAGCGCCTCTTCGCGAGTGATCTTCAATTTGTATTCGAGGTGAATGTCCGAGGTCGCAAGAAAGGTGTGAATGCGCGGGCGGGCGGCTTCCGCGAGCGCCTCCCAATCGCGCTCTATGTCCGGCCTTGTAGCGCGAGCAAGCCCCGCTATTATGGGGCGACGGAGTTCTTTCGAAATAGACCGCACAGCCTCGAAATCGCCCTCCGATGCAATCGGGAACCCCGCTTCGATAATGTCAACGCCGAGCCGGTCGAGCCCGCGCGCCATTCGAAGCTTCTCTTCCAGGTTCATGCTGCAACCCGGCGATTGCTCCCCGTCTCTGAGTGTCGTGTCGAATATAATCACTCGCGAATGCGCCATATATGTTCCTCCTGTTGGCATTGGGGTACTCGTTAGTGGCCCATCGTATGCCAGTGATCTTTCAAAGTCAAAGTTATAATTATTGGAGCAGTATAAGGTTTGACTTATGATATAATCTCAGGTCGCTATAGCCCTAAATTCTATAAATGAGGCGAATATGGACCTTTTTCAATTGGAAGTCTTCCTGACGGTGGCGAGGGAGGGGAGTTTTTCGCGCGCAGCCGAGAAGTTATATCGCACGCAGCCTGCGGTGAGTCAGGTCATTCGCAAGTTGGAGAATGAGTTGGGCGAGCCGCTCTTCGATCGCTCGCTGAGAGACGGGACGTTGACCGATGCGGGGCAGGTGCTTCAAGACTATGCGCAGAAGTTGCTGAACCTGCGGGGCGAAGCGAGGGAGGCCCTAAAGGAGTTGCGCGAGTTGCACAAGGGGAGGCTTGCGATCGGGGCCAACGAATTTACGTGTCTATACCTGCTTTCGATAGTGGCCGAATTCCGGCGATTGTACCCTATGATAAAGGTGACGGTGACGAGGTCGCTTGCGAGCCGCATACCGGGCGATGTGTTGAAGCACAACGTAGAACTCGGTGTGCTCTCGTTCAATCCCGAAGAGCCGCTCTTGCATTCGATAGTGGTCTATCGCGACGAGCTTGCATTCGTGGTCCATCCGCGCCATCCGCTCGCATCCGCAGGCCAGGTGAGCATACGCCAACTCGGAGCAGAGTCTTTCGTCGCGCACAATGTGTCGTCCCCTTACCGCGCAAAGGTGCTTCAGGAGTTCAAGCGCCACAAGACCCCTCTGAACATGGATGTGGAGCTTCCGACCATCGAGGCAATAAAGAAGTTCGTCTCTATGGGAAATGGAGTCGCCCTCGTGCCGGGTATATGCGTGGAGCCGGAGGTTGCGCGAGGAGAGCTTGTGCGAGTACCGGTCAAGGAATTGAGCATCGAGCGCGAGCTTCGATTGGTCTATCGCAAGAGTGCGAGCCTGTCGCACGCGGCGCGAGCTTTTTTAAAGGTTGCAGAATCGATGGCATCCGGTGAGCAAGAGCGATATTTATACAGGCTCGACCGGTAAACGCGCGCTTTACCCTGTCGAAGCGAGGCGGGCAAGCTGTCTGTAGTCTCAGATTTCCTGTTGCACATTTATCAAGCATCGTGCGAGGATTATTCATATATTTGCTTCAAGGAGAAGAGTTATGGCCGCCGAGCCGCCTTCGGTACTGCTCATCGAAGCCGAGGAAGACACTCGCAAGATGCTCGAACCCTTGCTGGAAGAGTGGGGCTATCGCGCCACCCTTGTCGCCACAGCGACCGAGGGACTAAAGAATCTGCTCGAACGCAGGTTCGACCTGATCATTCTCGACGACTGGCTGCCGGATCTGGACGGCGTGGAGTTATGCCGCCAGATCAGGGATATAGATCAGCAGACGCCCGTGATCTTTTTCTCAGCCGCCACCATGGGAAGCGAAGACCGGAGGGCGTTCGCCGTGGGCGCGAACGCTTATATCTATAAAAACGGCGGGCCGGGATCGCTCCGCGAAGCGATGGCCAAAGAGTTGAACAAGAACCATCGCCAGCCTGACAAGCACGATATCGAAGACGGCCCTCTTACGTCATAGCCCGGCCGCACGGGATCGAAAAAAGAGTAACCGGCAAATCGGCCTTCTGGTATATAATCTCGTACTCAATTTCTTTTAACGCATAGACAACACAAAATAATCGGAGGTGGATATGTTCAAGCGACGCACGACCGTTCTTTTGCTGATCTTCAATCTGTTGACATCAGGCATTGCGGCCTTCGCCCAGGCACCACAGGAGAAGGTCGACCTGGATGCGATCTCCAGGATCAAAGAAGAAGGCGACAAACGCTCTCAGGTCATGGACCTTCTCAGCTACATGACCGACGTGTACGGCCCGCGACTGACCGGCTCGCCTCAGCTAAGGGAAGCGCAGGAGTGGGCCAGGAAGAAACTCGCCGAATGGGGACTCCAAAACGCCCAACTCGAAGCCTGGGGCGAGTTCGGCCGCGGATGGGAGCTTCAGGGCTTTGCGGCCAATATAGTCAAACCTCATTTCAGCCCGCTCATCGCTTATCCCAAAGCCTGGTCTCCGAGCACAGAGGGCGCTGTGCGCGGGCGGGCGGTCTATCTCGACGCCAAGACCGAAGCCGATCTCGATAAGTATAAGGGCAAGCTCAAAGGGGCCATAGTGCTGCTCACCCCGTCGCGCGAAGTGGAAGCGCACTTCGCTCCGCAGGCCACGCGGCAATCCGACGAAGACCTTTTGAAGATGGCGAACGCCGGCGGGCAGGGGGGAGGCAGGCGCAGATTCGAGCTTTCCGAAGAGCAGAGGGCGGCTCAAGCGGTCGCGCGCAAAAAGTGGGAGATGATTTATTCGGAAGGCGCGGGGGTCGTGCTCGAACCCGGACGCGGCGATGGCGGAACTCTCTTTGCCGGGTCTGCTTCCATTCCTTCGACGGGCGGCGGAGGAGGATTCAACAGAGGCCCGCGCCCATGGTCTGCGAATGCGCCAAAAGT
>JAKEHD010000169.1 GCA_022615215.1 Blastocatellia bacterium | reverse complement strand
CGTTGGGAGGATTCAAGAAAGGAAGAAGCGATTGTAGGCAGGATTTTAACGATCCTTCAACTCCCGCCTGTGGGATTATGGCCGATTTTTTGGAATCGCACCCATTACGCGACCACGCTCCAGAACTCCGGTGAATCATATCATCATTTCCGCTTGACCCCATCACTTCGACACGAAAGCTTGCCTGGCAAAGTCGACCTCCACCTCCAACTGCGCAAGGCAGGCGTGCGATTCTTCGAGCGTACCGGCTCGGCCTTTCTGCTCCAATTCGGCGCAAAGGGCTGCCACTCGTTTCACTCCGAGGTTGGCGCTGCTGCCTTTGAGCGCGTGCGCCACTTTGTAGAGAGCCTCCGCGTCTCCGCGCTTTACGGCTTCCTTCAGTTGCTCAAGTCGACTCGATGTGTCCTCAAGGTAGATCGAAACCAGCTCGACTATGAAATCCGAATCCTCATCGTCGTCCAGCCCTTGCAGATTCGACAGGGCTTCGCGGTCGATTATATCGGAGAGGTCGTCCGGGCAAGATGGAGGTTTCGGTAGCCCGACCGTAAGACCCTCCCTTACGGTCGGGCTACTGAAACAGTGTTCGAGCGCGGCGCGCAATGTTTCGAGGCGAACGGGTTTGCTTATGTAGTCATCCATCCCTGCACTGATGCACTCCTCGCGGTCGCCCGGCAGGGCATTCGCGGTCATGGCTATTATGCGAGGGCGCTCGCGCGCGGGCCACTGTCGGCATATATGGCGCGTGGCATCGAGGCCGTTCATCTCAGGCATCTGAACGTCCATAAAGATCAGATCGTAGGGCTGCCTTGCAAGAGCCTCAAGGGCTTCGAGTCCGTTGGCGGCGATGTCTGCGCGATAGCCGAGGCGGTCGAGGAGCCGAAGCGCGACCTTCTGATTGACGGCGTTGTCTTCTGCGACGAGTATGCGCAGAGGCACCTCGTCGGCCAGACTCCTATCGCGCTCTTGTTGCTCGGGAGAATGAAGTACGAGCGCGGACTCTCCGCCTTTGATGGCATCGGTCAGGACATTGTACAGAAGAGACTGTTTTATGGGTTTGGTCACGAAAGCGGCAACCTCCAGAGGTTGGGCCTCAGACTCGCGATGGCCGAGAGATGTCAACATAAGTAGCGGCAGGGACTGTGGGTCGCGGTATTTACGAATCTCGGCGGCAAGCTCCAGGCCGTCCATATCGGGCATCTGCATATCGAGGATGGCCAGATCGAACGGATCGCCGCGACGTATCCATTCGAGGGCCTCCTGCCCTGACGCGGAATCCTGCGCCAGCATCCCCCAGGATTCCGCCTGAAGAGAGAGCACGCGCCGGTTCGTGGCGTTGTCGTCGACTATCAGAAGGCATTTGCCTGCAAGCTCCGATTGCGCCGCTCGCCTGTAAATGCGCGGTTGAGAGGCTGTGGCTTGAGCGAGGATGGTGAAATGAAAGGTCGATCCCTCGCCGAGTTCGCTCTCGACCCAAATCCTGCCTCCCATCAACTCGACCAGAAGCTTGCTGAAGGCCAGTCCCAGCCCTGGGCCTCCGTGTCGCCGTGTCAGTGAAGAGTCAACCTGACTGAAGGACTGGAATATCTGGTCGAAACTCTCTTTCGGAATGCCTATGCCCGTGTCCTTGATTGTGAAGTGAAGTTCGACCTCTCGCGGAGCCGTTTCCATATCCTCCTGCTTGCGTTCGACAGGTTTTGAAGAGACCGAAACGAATACCTCGCCCTCTTCTGTGAACTTGACGGCGTTGCTGAGAATGTTGACGAGCACCTGGCGAAGGCGTGCAATGTCGCTGATGAGCGTGCCGGGGGTGGAGTCTTCGATCAGATAAGCGAGGTCGAGGCCCTTCCAGGCGGCCTTTGGAGCGATCAGGTCGAAGGACTCTTCGACGCAGTCGCGCAGGTCGAAGACTTGCCGTTCGAGGTCGAGCTTGCCTGCCTCTATGCTTGAGAACTCCAGTATGTCATTGAGGATGGTGAGCAGGGCGTCGCTGCTGCTGCGAATGGTCTCGGCGAACTCGCGCTGATCCTCAGAGAGCGGTGTGTCGAGCAGAAGGCCCGTCATGCCCATGACGGCGTTCATGGGAGTGCGAATCTCGTGGCTCATGTTGGAGAGAAACTCGCTTTTGGCCTGGGCGGCGGCTGTGGCCTGCCGTCTCACTTCTTCGAGTTCTCTGGTGCGGCGGCTCAAAATAGCGTTATCGATCAATGATTGCCTGTATCGCCCGGACAGTTCTCTGGTTTGCACAAGCAGGTAGCCCAGATAGACTCCCATGACGATGGCCACTCCATATCCTCTCTGGGTTCCTTGAACGGCATTGAGTATTATGGTCGGGACCATCAGGATCAACAAAAACCGGCTCGCTATCCGAAAGTCGGGCACGAATGCGAAAGTGGCTCCCGCCGCAAGCCCTGCGGTTGTCAATAGGACAAACAGGGCGACCCATTCCTGTCGATAGAAAATGGTCGTCAGGCAACAGAAGACGCTCCACGTGAGCGCGCAGGCATAGGTTGCAGTATTGAATCGCAGCTTCCATAGATGGGGAGCTTCGAAATATCGTTTCTCAACGGGTGACGAAAGAAAGAGGCGCAAGGCCGGTATGATGAGTAAAAGTGAGCCGGTCGTAAGGATGACGGCCGGGTGGTCCTGAAAATATGGAGTCGTGAGAGCGATGCTTAAAAGCAAGAGGAAGTAGACGAGCGATCCGGGCCTCGACCGCCTGCCGAGTTCCAGGTCGGCCTGCTCGTAGAGGTGTTGGCGAATCTCTGGAGCGAGTTCTTCCAGCCGGAATTTTCGATGCCGGTTCTTCATCATCATTGTTAGAAGAAACGCGGATATGATTCACCAGATTTTGACCACAGTGGAAGGCAGAAGCCCTCTACAGACACAGATTTCACGGATAGTCAGAAGAAAGAAATCTTTGTCTGTGTTATCTGTGTCATCTGTGGTTGATCTTTTCCGCCTTCGTTCATCGTAAATCATATTCCGCTTGCTATGCGGTTTCCGCATATTCAGGCAGAGCATACGCTTCTTCGCTCACCGTAGCGAACGGCAGACCGCGGAGCTGTTTTTCAACCATTTCCAAAAGCACGGAAGGAGCGACGGGCTTCAATAATATTTCGTCCGCGCCGTATTGGCTCTTGACCTCCCACTTATAGGTAGGCTTGGTATAGACGCCCGTGATCACGACGACTTTGGGCGGAGCCTCGAACGCCTTGATCGCTTCACATACGAGGAACCCGTGCATCTTGGGCAGAAGGCCGTCTGTGAGGACGAGGTCCGGTTTTTCGGTCTCGGCTATCTCCACTGCGGTCAGCCCGTCCGAAGCTGTGATGACTTCGTATCCGGCCTTGCTCAATGTCCTTATCATGATCTCTCTGGTGAGGCGGTCGTCGTCGACTACTAGAATCTTTCTTCGTTTGAACATAACTGCGCTTTACCTTTCAATACCACTTCGTAAAATCCTGGCCCGGCCTCGACAAGAGAAGTATGGAAGTCGAAAGTCCAAAGTCGAAGGTCCGGGAACCTTTGACTTTCAGGCTTTTGGCTTCCGGTACCGGCCTCGGTCGCTCGTTGTGAGCGCAATCTGTGTGCCACCCTTTCGAGGCAGGTAAAGAAGAGTAGCGGGACATCTTACGCGATGAGAATCCGCGCCCTCGTTGAGTAGCGTTGCTTATTGATAAGAAAGGGGTTTGCAAACAATATGACAGCGAACCTGTCTGGACAGTGATTTTCGCCGCTGCCCCAAAATGCCTGCCCGCTCTTTGTAATTAAAAAGCGATAAGTGGACAATCTCCCCAGCCCAAAAGCCACGTCAGTGGCAGGATGGGGCAGGGTCGAAAGGGTCAACGTGGTCTGTCCACAGCCGTCAGGCGTCAGCTATCAGCCAGATGTGTTTTCTTGCTGTCACAAGTACGGAAGATCATCAACAGCAAGCTGCCTACTTCCGCCATTCCCAGTGCAAATTTGAAAATCAGTAAACGAAATTTGCTTGAAAATATCTCTTGCCTCTTTATCAGAGAGATTCATGATGTTGCGATGGCAAGTATCGCCCGTGAGGCTTGTTTGTTGGTCGAAACGACATTTGTCAGGAAGCGTTCCGTTCGGGATGTTCCAGAAAATAGGAGGATCACCGGCAACCTTGAAGTAATATCTCTGGATGTGCTCACAAATACTTGGGTTGTTACGTAAGGCGCACTCTTTATCAAAAACTGAGATACCGCTATTGTTGCTGGAAGGTTTGAAAGCGAGGCTCTTGAAGCGCCCCTTGTCTGGGTCGTAATGCTGTTGGTGAATAACTCGGATGAAGGCCATACTTTCTCCTTGAAGTCTCTTATTTTCTCTACTGCTTCATTGAAGGAGAGATTCTCTTGATATTCTTTTTCTTCATTATTTTCCTCGTATAGAAAAGTTATTGATCCGTTTGTCTCTATGGTGAATTCAAGATAAGCTTCGCCTTGATAAATAGTGAACTGGATTTCACCGTCAATTCCGGGAAATGCATTTGTCTTTGTAAATTCGCTATTAGCTGCCTCAATGTTTAGCGATACGGCTTTATTTATCGTGTCATCAGAGGGTGGCACTCCTTCGCCATAGTGCCATCCTTGGGGAAGATTTTTGAACCCCTGTATCTTTTTAGTGGTGGCCGCAATACGATCACTTTCACTCATTGTTGCTCCTGGGAAAGCGAGGCTACAATCTCGTCAGTTGTCAAAACGGGACGACCTGTTTTGCTCTCTAATGTATTTATAATTTCCGCAAGCTTCAAGCTTAATGTTTTCACGATTGTATGCGAAGCGTGCAGAAGCGCAACAGGATTGTTATCCTCCAGAAGAACTATCAATGTGTCCCCTTGTCCAATTGCACTAGCAAATCCATTAAAATATATTTTTTTCTCAGCAGGTAGCTCCAACCCCGCTTGGATATGAGGTTGATGCGGATCATTTTGTTCAGGCATAAGCATCCTCCATTCTAACTATCGGCATTGTATGTTATCTCTGGTTCGGATACAAGCCTTGAAATTATTGGGCTGACGGCTGATAGCTGACTGCTGATAGCTCTCACTTGACATAAGCGGGTCGGCTTGCTATCCCTACACGCATGAGTTCAATCTCTAAAACAATCGGGAAAGTATCCCAGTCGCCCACCAATCCGCACGAGACAAAACGGCGAAAGAAATTCGATGTGGCAGACCTCTACGCAGGCCCTGCGACGGTGGCCGTTCAGGAAGACGCAAGGCAAATTCCCTTAGACGAAAAGCTCCGGCAGGGGTATTTCTGGATAGTCAACCACGCGATCATCAGCCCTTACTACGACATAGAATTCAATGACGGTCCCGCACAGTCTTTCACCTTCGGCGATCAGAAGAGCCGTCTCAATCTCCCGTCGGATCAGAGTTATTCGAGCTTCGTGCTTCTGCCCCTGCTCAATCTCGTTTTGCGGCGAAGATGCCTGCTCGTGGGAGGGCCGGGGCGCGGCAAGACCGCAAGCTCTATACTCATGGGCGTGCTCGCCGGGTATTCGATCAAAGACATAAAGCGCGCTATCCAGCACGGACAGCCTCAGATGACCATCTCGGACCTTCTGGGCAATCCGCTTCCTTCGACGCTCGTCGGCGCGAAGAGCATGGATGAGGTTCAGATTTCATGGCGCAAGTGGCTTGGGATGCGCATAAAGATCATAGACGAATACAATCGCATCCCTACGCGAACGCAGTCGGCCCTGCTGACCGTCATGTCGGATAACTACGCCGAAATCCTCGACCAGATTTTCGAATGCCCCGAAGCCGCGTGGTATCTGACGGCCAATGACGAAGCGGGCGGCGGCACTTATCAGGTCATAGAAGCCCTGCGCGACCGCATCGATGTGGTCGTCAAGGCCCTGCATTTCAATACGAGGTTTCTGAGCGAATTGCTCAGTCGCATCGAGGAAGAGATAAAACCCGAAGAGGTGGTCCCGCCTCAGATCATCTTCAAGGAAGAAGAGATAGACCGCGCGCACAGAGAGATTCTCGACGTGAAGCTTGGGCTGGAACTTCGCCGCAGGATAGAGTTCTTCACGAGCCAGTTCGAATTCTGCGACAAGGCCGCAGACCAGATAGAGTATAAGACCAAAGACACGGTCAAGCTTTCGGGAGTAGAATTTCATCTCGTTGCATCGGCAGACACGGGCAAAGACAAGCTCAAAGACATCGGCACCCAGACGCGAAACGGATTATCGGTGAGGGCGCTCATGACTGTGCTCGCTTTCTCGAAAGCCCTCTCCTGGTTTCGCGGATTCAAAGAGGTCGCTTTCGAAGACGTTCGCCAGATACTTCCTTTCGTCCTTCATGACAAACTCGCGCAGGACTCCGATTCGCCCTTCTTCAACGTGGCGGGCAACGAGGTTTTCAGGACCGACAAAATAGGCTGGATCAGGCGACTGTTCGATCTGTCGTGCGCCGAATACGACCGCCTCGATTTGGACCGCGACGACCCCGTCACAAAGCTTGAAGAAGAGTTCGACAAAGGGCTTGAAGGCGTGACGGAATCCGAAGTGCGCGCACGCCTGGTCAAGATAGAACGAACGCTTGCCGAATGGAGCAAGGGGCGCAAGCTCTACGGCCATATGTTCGACGACATACTCAAGCTGAAATATCTACACCAGCGATACACCAATTACCTGAAGTGGCTCCAATGGAAAAGCTGATAGAAGGCGCGCTCGCCGAGGCGCTCAAAAGAAACCGCGACCGCTTCAATACCAAGTACGCGCTTGCGCGCCGCTCAGTGCCCGCGCTCTTGCCGGAAGCATTCGCCGAGCACCTTCGCTCGACCGTAAGCCCCATAGCCGACGTTGTCGGCAGCCATTTTGTCGATTGCGTGGACGCAGTAGTCGATGCCCTTTACGATCTGTCGCTCGAACTCGTGGGCAAAGGTTTTTTAGGAGAGCAGACACGTTATCCGGCGCTGCTCGACGGATGGCGCAAGCTTCTGGTCGCCGTTCCGCATTTTCTGGTCTCTGACCCCGCGCTCGTCTGCGGCTCTGTCTCGAACGCTCTCTACAACCTTTCGACGACTGCGGGCGCGCGACCCGGCGAGTGGATAAAAGGCATGATTCAAATGGGGTGGATATGCTCGGATGCAGCCTCGTTTCTCGAAGCGGGAAAAGTGATCGCCTGGCGTTCGGGGATGGCTCATTACCGCGAGGGCGCGCTTGAAGCTTGCCGCAAGCTCGACCCAGATGTCGCGCGCGCCGCCCTCGGAGTTATGGATGTGAAGAGCGCCGCGCCCATAGATGTAATACTCGACCGCATGGCCCGAGACCCCTGGCAGCACCCCGCTACTGTGGATCACGGGATGGGGCGGAAAAAAGTATTGAAGATAGTCTCCCGCGCGGGCGCGTTCCGCGGATTCGGCGGCTTATTCCCTGCCCCGCCGAGAGTCGCCGTACGGGGCGGAGAATTTCTCGTCTTCGACAACGAGACATGGTGGACGCTCACGGCGGACCTGTTCGGCTCGACCTTGCACCGCGTAGGCCCTAAGATACCGGGCCTCAAGAATGAAATCAATCCCGCTTTCAAGATCGATAGCTCCGGTCGAGTGCTGAAAGAGAGCGAGGGAGCGCGTTTCCCCGCTCTCTCGAAATCGAGCAGTTCGGCTTCCAATGAAACGACGCTTGCGGTGACGGTGCCCCTTTCGCATTCGGTCTACCTTGTGGCGATGGTCGAGGATTTTCAGTGAGCAATACCGAGGGAAAACTCTTAGAGCTATGGGAAGCATGGACGGCCCGCTGGCCCGATGCGCTCGCCCTCTGGAGCAAGTTCACCAAGCTCGGCGAACCCCGATGGTGTTTCGACCCGAAGGACGAAAAGGCGGAAGGTCTCTCAGGCAGCTTTGCGATGATACGCCTCACGGACACGGCGGTGGTCATCTCTCTGGCGGAGGTGCTGGAACAGGAGCTAGAAGACTTCCCGCTTGAGATAATGGGGCACGAGATAGGCCATCACGTCTACTGCCCCGCGGACCTATCCGATCAGGGAAGGATGATAGCCCGCGTCCGCCGCGCGCTTCCCACCAAAGAGCACCTCGCAGGCTTCATAGCCAATCTCTACGCGGACCTTCTCATAAACGACCGCTTGCAGAGAAGCGCGGGCCTCAAGATGGCTCAGGTGTTTGAAAAGGTCGGACGCGGGTCGGAAGACAGGATGTGGAATTTCTACATGCGCATATACGAGGTGCTCTGGAGCCTGCAAAGGGGGACGCTCGTCACGGGCGAAACAGACGCCTCGCTTGAGGTCGACGCGCAGCTCGGCGCGCGAGTCATACGAGCTTACAGCCGCGACTGGCTGAGAGGCGCGGGGAAATTCGCCGCCCTGTGCCTGCCTTACCTGCTTGCCGACGAAGGCAGCGAGATGCAGAAACTGCTCAAGGGCTGGTTCGATATCAAGAACGCCGGAGCCGGAGGCGTGCCCGACGGATTGATCGAGATCGATCCGGGAGAGATCGCCGACGCCACGCATCCGGCTTTCGACAAAGAGTTGAGCGGCGTCGGCGACGATGACGCGAGTGTTGGCAAAGAGACCGAGGGCGATGGAAGCGGGACGCTCGCGAACGCGGACATAACGGGTGGCTCGCCCGGACAGTGCCGCGAGCCTTTCGAATACGGCGAGATTCTAAAAAGCCTCGGCGTACACCTGAGCGATCACGAGCTTGCGATAAGCTATTACCGCGAGCGCGCCATTCCGAACCTAGTGCGCTTCCCCGTGCGCTCCCGGCCTGAATCGACCGAACCTCTGATCGAGGGACTGGAAGTGTGGGACATAGGCTCGCCGCTCGAAGACATAGACTGGTTCGAGAGCGCGATTGTAAGCGACCGGATAATTCCGGGATTTACGACCGTGCAGAGAACCTACGGCACTTCGACAGGATCCAGCCCCGCGCAGCAGCCCGTCGATCTGGACCTGTACGTAGATTGTTCAGGCTCTATGCCCAACCCGCAGCGATCTGTATCGTATCTGACGCTTGCGGGGGCGATCATATCGCTTTCGGCTCTTCGCGCAGGCTCACGAGTTCAGGCAACCTTATGGAGCGGCAAGAATGATTTTCAGACCACTAACGGATTCATAAGGGACGAGCATGACATTCTCGCCATATTGACGGGCTACATAGGCGGAGCGACCGCCTTTCCGATTCACCTTTTGCGCGATACTTATAAAGACCGAAAGCCCTCAGACCGCCCCGTTCACATACTTGTGATATCGGATGACGGCGTAGACACAATGTTCGACGCGGACGAGAAGGGCAACAGCGGCTGGGACGTTTCACGCATGGCTCTGGACAAAGGCCGGGCAGGGGGTACGTTCGTCTTGAACCTGTGGCAAGAGTGGAAAGATACGCCTGTCCTCGTGCGCGCCAACAAGGAGGGATGGAGCATTCATTCCATAAAGAACTGGGAAGAGCTTGTAGAGTTCGCCCGCGCCTTCAGCAAGGCCAATTACGGACAGACGGGCGCGCGGTGATCGGGCATTGGAAGCGAGTTCTTCGATCTATGAAGCATTGATCGTAACTGATCGCCCGAGATACAAAACGCAAGGCGTTAAATCTTTTAAAGCCTGCCTCTGCCTCCGAGTCGCCCTCCGTAATCGGACGAAGAGCCGGACGCCTGCGCAGTGCGCCGCCACATAGATCGCGCGAAATCGCTCACACGCCTTTGTGGGTCGTTCTGAACATTCCCACCCGTATGTCGCGGGTCATTAAATGCCACATTCGCTATTGTCAACCTTACACTGCAGGCGGGTCTTTTTACGCGAGATTTCATCCACACAAGGGGAAATTTACGCCGGAGACCGGCCCGGCCGCGAGAAAAGGCCGGAAATTCCGGTGCCCGACTTTGGGAACGATTATTGCAACAAACCACGGCTCGCCGGTGGCGGCATCATAGGTGCGCGGGTTCGAGGCATTAAAGGGCAGGAGCGGCTCAACGCCCCGTCCGTCCGCCGTAGCGCAGATTGATATTCCTGCCGCCGTAATCCTCCGCCTGGTGCAAAAGCACTGCACCCGAAGGACCGCGGCCACGTGTTAGAAAAAGGATCCGTTACTGAACGGTTCAAACGACCCGACGACTCGGCGTGCGAGGCCGACCGGCCGACGCGCAATTCCGGCAGTGGCCTTGACACTGCCACTACATCTCAAATTTCGGGAGGAACTGCTATGCAAAAGTTTTTCTTCATCTGTACCATGATTCTCTGCTTGCCGCTCGTTGCAGCGGCGCAGGAGTACCCAAAGGCCGAAGTCTTTGGCGGCTATTCTTATTTTCGAGGAGACCTGGACGCGAACTTCCACGGTTGGAACGCGTCGGTCGCGGGGAACCTTAACAAATCGTTTGGGGTGGTCGGCGACTTCAGCGGCCATTACATCGATAACTTCAACTTACACTTGTTTCAAGTCGGTCCCAAGTTCACCTACAGAGAGAGTGAGCGAGTACACCCCTACTTCCAGGCTCTGTTTGGAGGGGCTCGCCTGTCTAGCTCCGGCTTCTCAGACACAGCATTCGCGTTGACGGTCGGCGGCGGGGTCGACGTCAAAGTGCATAAGAACGTCGCCATACGGGTCATCGATGCCGGCTACGTGTTGTTGCGTAATGAAGGTCAAAGCGCGCACAACGGAAGGATATCGGCGGGCCTCGTGTTTCGGTTCGGCGGCGACTAACCCTGGACCTGGAGAAGGAGGGAAACCCTTTCGGTTCCCTCCTTCAATTTCGCGCGCCTTCAGCAAGATCAACTGCGGGCAGACGGGTGCGCGGTGATGTGGCATTGGAATGTGAAGATTGTGGTTACTGTTATGACGCCGAATGTGTAACGAATATCAGGTCGGAAGTTGTGTGGTACTCCTGTCCATCCCAGTAAAATGAGATGTACTGACCTGGGTTTTAACGATGCTGTCAAGGTGCTGGTTGATTCTATCGACCAAAAGTTCTCTTGATCTTTTGAGCTTCCAGGATGCGAAGAAATTATTCGTATTGACCAGAATGAGGAATAATCTGTTTGCGGCATCGAACCGTCTCAGGCCCTGATTCTCATATAGCCAGACCATTAGCCTGCGCGGATCTTCTATGCATTCATTCAATATGTTTACACGAACTTCATATAAAGACCGGATCAACTGTTGAGCGGACGGAGATGGATTGTCATTCAGCTTTGTCCATAAATCTTCCAGCAACTTCGATTCTGTCAGGTTATTATCGAAATGAATCTGTAGCTCTCTGGCTGAAGCTCTGAGTTGACTGATTTCCGATGGAAGCCCTAGAGCGTTTCTTCTGGCTCTGATATACCCTTCCGGCAGGTAAGTGACTTTCAGGTCAAAAGGCACGTCTCTTATAAAAAAGTCTATTTTCTTGACCAGCCCTACTGTCGGCAGCACGTTTGGATGATCTTTGAATATGTCCTCGATGATTATCGAGGTCCAGTGATTATACCAGGATGACACAACATAGCTCTTCATACTTACGAACAAGTCGGTATCTATTTTCTCAGTTAGAACCCCATAGGAGTGGATCTTCTTTACATAGTTATTGACTATGGTTCTTTCAAGAGCGTTTTGGTGAAGGCCACCCCAGTCGAAGGAAGTCACCTTGTATAATTCGCTGACCAATTCTTTTTCATGATCTTTTCTAATGCTTCTTTCTTCTTCGTAGAGCGAGCGTATCGTTCGAACTATTTGATCCTTGGAAATTGAAGAGTCGAAAAGCTCTCTCAAGAGATGGTTTGCGGGCATGTTTGCAATATCGTAATTCCAGTCGTTTGCTAATCTTCGTAATTGCCTGGCGCGTGACATAGACCGTAGTAAAAGAAATCGCATCCCCGTTTCGTCCGCGGCGAGAGAAGCTATTTCGTCATTCCGGTATGACTGAAGGGCGCTGTCGAAAGTGAAGGACAATTATCCCTCCTTATACGATTGGAAATTCATGGCTCCAGCCGGGCAATGTTTCGAAGCTGTGGGTTCGAATCGCTGATTTTGATTTGCAATATAAAAGCACAAAATCATGCTTTAGACTTCCTTCTCGATTGTCTTGAACGACGGAGCGAGAGGAGTAAACCATCGGAAGGCACCCTACGTATTGCAATTCGTTGGCAATCTTACCCGTGTCGAGACCCGTCCAACTCTCCTTGTCTTTGGAGTTGAAGATGACCGCGCAGTATCCGCCGTCCTTTATTTTTCTCGATATGATCTCGAACAATTCCGTCAAAGCTGCGGAGTAGATCGCTCTGGTCTTCCCCCTTTCTTGAGCATTGGAAACGACTATCTCTTCGGGGTAATTAGCAGACTTGCCCAGTAGCGCATTCCACATCTCACTCAACTCCAGATAAGGAATTCTATCTCCATGGGGCGGGTCGGTGAGAAAAAGCTGAACTGAAGAATCCGGAAGCGATCTCAACAAGTCAGTTGCGCTTCTGGCACACACCGCGACCTGGGCCTCTCCCTGAAATACCTCGATGGGATCATCCATGACCGTTGTATCGGGAAGACCGGCTGTATCTTTCAGCGCGTTTAATAGTTTTCGCGCCCTGCTTGAGTAGCAGTGCCACACATTGATTTCGAAATGAAGTTTGGGTTTCCAGTATCCGATAACCCAGCTTCCCACTTCCACTTTGTCGCTCTTCTTCCCGTCTTTTTTACCTCTGTTCGAAATAGCGAAAACCATTTTCGACATTTGCCCTGATGCTGCTGTGAGGATTAGAAGGAGCGCGCGTCGAACACTGGGAGGTTCTTTTTTAATCGCGTCAATGATCAAATCAATATTGCGCAGAGCTCTTCCCGTGAACAGGTCGCCCCAGTTCGAATTATTTTTAGAGTTGATCCTGGAATTGTCGAACAATTTTATCGGCCTGAGATTTCCGGCCTTATAATCACTCCATTTCTCGTACTGCACCTTGTCATGATCGGTGGGGAGCAATACTGTGCGCTGGCCTTTCCCTTTTGGGACCAGCCAGACCTCGATCATTCCGTTTTCATTCCAAAGATAATGGGTAGCAATACGGCCGTCCATTACCTCATAAGATCGCTCAATCGCATCGCGGACAGAATCTTCGATTCTTTTCAACGCGCATGACAAGATATCGCAATGAGGTAAATCAAGAAGAAAGGATGTCAACTCGACAGCGATAGGATTGACATCGCACCCTATGAAGCGGCGATCACGCAGGACTGCTTCTCGGGCTATTAAACCGAATCCCAGGAATGGATCGACGACCAGATCATTCGGCTCAGATAATCTCTCAATAAGAAAAGACAGGCACTCTGTAGGCTTCTTGCCCCAGTATTTATGAAATGCATAGATACCCTTATAGCCGGAAGGATTGAGAAAGCCTTCTATAGAGCCGGCATCGTGTTTGAGAGGAAATAAAGTTGGTTGAGAAGCTCTCATAAAATTTGCCTGAAACTCATTGTGCGAAAGCCAGAGTCATCCATTCGATCGAGATCATCAGCGTGTGCGCGTTTTGCATTTTGATGTGAGTAGCGAGCGGCCGACACGAGCACCGCAGCCGGGCGTCCGCGCTGTGTGATAACGATGGATTTGTCCGAATCGGCCAGGTTGTAGACAATCTGACCGGCCCGGCGTTCGAGATCGCTGATCGGTATCGTCTTTTTCATTATGTCGCTGCCGAATCCATTCGCATTCTGAAATATAATCGAACGGCGATTTTCATTATACCGACGATCAGGCCCGCAGGCCATTTCTTCAATAAGGCCCGAATATGGGCTGACAGCTTCGCGGTTATATTACACCGGAACCACACTCTGATTTTCTGGCGGAAGAGGGTTTGCCTCTGAGAAACGGCCTTGCAGGGGCAGACCAGCGTATTCGAAAATCGAGTCCCGTTGTTAAATCTCAGAGAACGAACCAGGGCAAACGGGAGTTGCCTTAATTCGCTTTAAAGCCATCTCTGCGTACTGCTCAACTAGTTCCAGCCCTAAAAAATGGCGCTCGAATTTTCGCGCGACTATGGCTGTTGTGCCCGATCCTATGAAAGGGTCCAAAACGAGATCGCCTTTGGAGGTGCCTGCCAAAAGGCAATGCTCGACTAACTGTTCGGGAAAGACGGCAAAATGAGCGTCTCTGAATTTGCCTAAAGGGATATTCCAAACCGTGCGTTTGTTTCGTCCGAGAGGGTGGAAGGCTTGATCCCAATTTGCTTTGTGGAGGTTCGGGTTTCCTTTGTTCTTGCCATTCTCAGGAGTTCCGCCTCTTTTACCAAAATGATTACGGCCGCCTTTCATTTTGGATTCCGCGCTGAATGTGATGTGTGGTTCGCGTATGGCATCCGCGTTATAGAAGTATGATTTTGATTTCGTCAGTAGAAAAATGTGCTCGTGAGATGTTGTCGGTCTGTTGCTGACGGGAGAAGGCATGGCATTCGGTTTGTTCCAAATGATTTCACTTCTGAGTATCCATCCCGACCCTTGTAAGCTGAGTGCAGTGCGCCAGGGTATTCCCAACAATTGACCGTTGCGGTATGTATCACCCATGTTTAGCCAGAGGGTTCCGTTTGAGCGTAAAACCCGGCGCAACTCTTCAAAGAGAGAAACGAGCTTTTCAACATAAACTATCGGATCGCACTCACGCCCCGATTCGAACTTCTCCAAGTCGCCGGTTTGCGTGTACTCTCGATGGCCGAAATAGGGCGGGCTTGTGATGATAGATCGAACCGTCTCGGATGGGAGCTTTTCAGCGATCTCCCAGGAGTTGCCGACGATTATCTTATCGATGATTTCGGCGGCCGTATATGGCCCGTCTCCGGTGGCATTAGCAATCTTTTTAGCCGACATGTTTTCTCCCCGCGATCATTCAGCCTTTTTCGTTTTCTGAAAGAGCCATTTCATCCCGGCTTGCTTTCTGCAAAATCTCATTGAGGGATTTCTTCCGTTTGAGCACAAGCTGAAATCGAGACGTCACCCATTCATAAAATGCTTGCGCGTGATCTGCCAGTAGAGTCAAATCGACCAATCTGGAATGCGATATGTCTACACCTTCTACGATAAGCGGGTTTGCGGTTTCTTCTGACATGAATCTCCTTCATGCCCGGTAATAATTTTCTGTAATGCCGCATGGCAAATCTGCCAGTGAAAACATCTCATGTCAAACAGAAAGACTGATCGTCTCTAACTTCGAGGCATTTGGCGCATTGGGCCGTCCAGGACAGCGCCGCTTGTCTTATCTGAACCCGAACGATTAAACTAGCCGACTGCGAGCGAGTCGCATACTATGAAATTATCGTCAGGAGATACTATATGTCTGAACAAACAATGGGGCCTTCACCCGCGCTTTTTTTCGATACTATAAACGCTTATCAGCGCACATCGGCGCTCAAAGCGGCTCTCGAACTCGATCTGTTTACCGCGATAGGCGAAGGGAATGAAACGGCTCAACAACTCGCCGAACGTTGTGAGGCTTCGCCGCGAGGCATGCGCATTTTGTGCGATTACCTCACGGTGATAGGGTTCCTCATCAAAGAGGAAGACCGCTACCGCCTGACCCAGGACTCGGCGGTTTTCCTCAGTCGCAACTCTCCCGCTTATGTCGGAGGCGCGACCGAATTCCTGCTTTCGCCCCTTATGCTGGAGGCGTTCGATAAGCTGACCGATAGCGTCCAGCGCGGCGGCACCGTGATAGACGAAGGCGGGACCGTCGCGCCCGAACATCCCGTATGGGTGAAGTTTGCGCGCGCCATGGCACCTATCGCTTCCCTTCCCGCGCAATTGATGGTCAATCTGGCGGCGGCGGATTCCTCTGCCGGATTGAAAGTCTTCGACATAGCAGCCGGTCACGGGCTGTTTGGAATAGCCTTCGCCCAAAATTATCCGAACGCCGAAATCACCGCCCTGGACTGGCCTAACGTTTTGGAAGTGGCGAAAGAGAATGCGCGAGCCGCGGGCGTGGAAGACCGCTACAGCACCATTGCAGGCAGCGCCCTCGACGTCGATTTCGGCAGCGGTTACGACGTGGTGTTGTTGACGAACTTCCTGCACCACTTCGACCCTGAAACATGCGAAAAGCTTTTGAAGAAAGTTCATGCGGCGCTCGCTGACAGCGGGCGGGTCATCACGCTCGAATTCATTCCAGATGAAGACCGCATCTCGCCGCCGCCCCCGGCTATGTTCAGCCTGATGATGTTGAGCGGGACGCCCGCCGGCGACGCTTATACTTTTTCGGATACCATCCCGCCCGCCGTGACATCGACATCACCGGCGAATGGTGCCACCGGCGTCCACCCGGGGATCTCG